>JAJRRR010000149.1 GCA_024279285.1 Planctomycetota bacterium | reverse complement strand
GGAGTCACTTCCGCCAAGGAGACTTGAAACACCTCGCTTGCCACTCGGGCATGGATGTCCTGGTCCTGGGCAAAGGCTTCACACAGCGCCTCGTCTCCCGAAAAATGAGCCAGCACGCGAAGCTCAATCTGCGAATAGTCGGCTGCCACAAATCGCCACGAAGAGTCCTGGGGCACAAAAGCCCAGCGTATCCGACGGCCCTCGGGTGTGCGGATCGGAATGTTTTGCAAATTCGGCTCACTGGAGCTTAAGCGCCCGGTGGCTGTCACTCCCTGGTTGAACGAAGCATGCACCCGGCCAGTGTCAGGATGAATCATTTCAAACAGTGCGTCCACATAGGTGCTTTTGAGCTTGGCAAACTGACGGTGCTGTAGCACTTTGGCAGGCAGGGGGTGTTGTTGGGCCAGTTGTTCTAGCACTTCGGCATCGGTGCTGGGACCGGTGGCCGTTCGCTTCACCACCGGAAGCTGCAACTGTTCAAACAACACCTCACGAAGCTGTGCTGGAGAGGCTATGTTGAACCGACGCCCAGCCAACTTGTAAATCTCTTCCTCCAGCTCCTGCAAGCGCTGCATAAATTCCTGCTGAAGCTGCCGGAGCCGGTGCGGATCTACCCGAATTCCCCAATACTCCATCTCCTCCAACACGCGCACCAAAGGCATTTCCACTTCATAGTACAACCGCTCCAACTCTTGCTGGCCCAGCAGCTTTTCCAGCTTGGGTTTAAGACGCAGGGGCACCTCGGCATCTTCGCAGGCATAAGGGCCGATGAGTTCCAACGGGACCTGGTCCATTCGTCGTTGGTTGCGGCCGGTGCCAATAAGCTGGCTGATTCGGGTGGTTTCGTGGTCCAGGAGCCGTCGGGCCAGCTGGTCCATGCTGTGGGATCGGGCCCCAGCTTCCAGCAAGTAGCTGGCCACCATGGTGTCGAACAACTCCCCTTGCACCCTTTGCCCATGACGACGAAGCACCAGCAGGTCAAACTTCAAGTTGTGGCCCACCTTGCCCACCCGAGGGTCTTCCAGCAGTGGGGCCAGGACGGAAGCCACCTCGGGCCAGCTCAAAGTGGGTTCTCCCGCAGGAGCCATCAGCGGAATGTACCACGCCTCCCGGGGTTTCACCGCCAGACTCACTCCTACCAGATCGGCCCATAGGGCGTGAGTGCTGGTGGTTTCGGTGTCCAGGGCCAGCCACCGAGCCCCTTGCAGCCGCTGGATCACCTGGCGAAGTTCTTCCACGGTGGTGATGGTGTGGTATTGGGTGGGCTGCTTGGCCCCGGTGGAGGTGGGCTCTTGGCGTTGTTGGGCCAGTTGGCGAAACTCCTCCACGATGGTCCGAAAACCCAACTCCTCCAGCACTCCCACCGCCTGATGCAAGCGAAACCTCTCCACCTGGCCCTGGCTCCACGGCACTCTCAAAGGCACATCCCGACGCAATTGCACCAGTTTGCGACTCAGCAGGGCTTGCTCCTGATGCTCTTGCAGGGCTTGGCGAAGCTTGGGCCGGGAGACTTGGTCCAAGTGGGCGAAAAGCCCTTCCAAGGAGCCGAACTGCTGGAGCAGTTTTTGGGCGGTTTTGGGACCCACCGAAGGCACTCCCGGCACATTGTCCGTCGGATCGCCCACCAGGGCCTGAAAGTCCACCACCTGCTCTGGCTCAATCCCCCAGTCTTTCTTCAGCCCTTGCCGGTCCAAAATGGCCTTTTTTCGCAGGTTCAGAAGCACCACCTGATCGGAGATCAACTGGCGGCAGTCTTTGTCGGCGGTCACCAGCACACACTTGCCGCCGTGTTTTTGGACCAATTGGGCCAAGGTGGCCAGCACATCGTCGGCCTCGTATCCGGAGGCTCCCAGGCAAGGGATGCCCATTCGGGCCAGGAGGTCAAAGATGCGCTCTAGCTGAGGTGAGAGGTCCTCAGGGGTTTCTTCCCGTTGGGCTTTGTATTCCCGGTAGATTTCTTCCCGAAAGGTCGGTCCCGGCACATCCAGGGCACAGAACAAGTAGTCAGGCCGGCGCTGGCGCAGCAAGTACAAAATGTCCCTCATGAACCCAAACACCGCGTTGACCGGTTCCCCCTGAGGGCTGGTCATCTCCGGCAAGGCGTGAAAGACCTGGAACACCAGCGAGTTGACATCGATGGCATAGACGGTTTTGCCTTCCAGCGGGGGCACAGGCTCTTCAGGAGCCGATTGGTCCGAGGTCAGACACGGAGGCAGCTTGGCCTGGGCCGGAGAACTTTTCTGTGAAGGCGAAGCAGGAGAAGACTCCTCCTCCGAGGTGGAGCCCTCCGGGACTACTCCTGGCAGGGAAAGCTGCTCCGGCTGGGAAGACTTTTTACGACGCGGCATAAGCAAAGCCAAAGACAACCGGGAACCAAGACCTTGGGACCAGCAGTGCTTTCACTTTAAGCCATGCTAGCCGGCAAGTCATCTTGCTTTGTAGCCCCTAGGGGACTTAAAGTAGCCGCGTGGGTTCACTGTGGCACCCGGTCAACACTCCCTGGTGTGGCTGTTGCCAGGATGCAACGCGGTGGGGTGCCAAAGTGGGCAAGTCGGGAAAAGTTTGCCCCCTGACGGACAAAAGGGTGAAACTCCTTTGCACTGCTGGCCGATACCCAAAATGCTCTTCCGCGAAGTCGCCTGGCGACAAGGACTGCGGTTGTTCTTCGGCTGCCGCAGAGGAGGTCCCCTGAGTCCCGGAGAAGGGAGTCTTGCTGCTCAGGGGAAAGGTGGTCGGACCCCAATGTGCCCGTGGTGTGTGTCCGTCGTCTGTGCTTCCTCACCTTAGGAGTTGAGCCATGCAGATTTATGGTCCTCAGTTCGTTCATGGTCCACAGGGGATTCAGGGGCCTCACTTGCCTCGCACGGCTCCCAGTTCCCCAGCTCCTCAAGGGGTGGAAGACGAGCTGAGTATTTCCGATGTGGCCCGATTCGTGGAAATGGCCAAGTCCCTGCCGGAGATCCGCACCGAGAAAGTCCAGGCGGCACGCGAAGCCTTGGCCCGCGGGGAATACGACTCTCCCGAACGGCTCCAAGCTGCCCTGGAACGCATGCTGGATGAGCTGATGTAGTTTCCCAACCGGAGTCCCCAAAGCAATCTCGCGGTCCCGGATTCCAACTTGCGGCGCCGCAAGCAGGCGCTGTTTTTTGTTAAGATTCTCCAAAAGATGGGATTTTGTGCTGGCTGGAGCTTCCGCTCGGAGTCGCCACAAGATTGGAATCTGCCACACAGTCGCTCCCCGGTTCAGAAAGGTTGGAAAAGTTTCAGGGGGTCTGCGGGTCGGGGACTGTGTTCCTGTTCCTGATGACGCGCTTTCTAGCTGGCCGTCTAGGTTCCACGCAGCAGAAACTGACTGGCCATCCACAGGATGAGGAAGAACCCACACATATCGGTCAAGGTGGTCAGGATGGGGCCGGAGGCCAAGGCGGGGTCCACTTTTACGCGTCGCAGCAGCAGGGGCACCGTGCCGCCCAGCACCACGGCCACCACAGTGTTAGTGGCCAAGGCCAGGGCCACAATGACGCCCAAGGCCGGATTTCCTTTCCACATCCATCCGATAGTTCCCACCAGCACGCCCAACACTACGCCATTGATCACGCCCACTTGCACTTCCTTCCAAGCCACGCGGAGCCAGTCGGCAGGCCGGATCAGCCCCAGGGCCAATTCCCGCATCGAAACCGCCACCGCTTGAAACCCCGCATTGCCGCCCATGTCGGAAATGATGGGCAAAAACACCGCAAGTGCCACCAATTGGCTCAGTGTGCTTTCAAAAGCCGCGATCACGCCGGCGGCCATCAGGTCCATCATCAAATTGGTGCTCAGTAGCAGGATGCGTCGCAGGCTTCGCACCCGAAGCGGCATCCGACGCAACTCCTCCCCGCCCAAGATGCCGGTGAACTTCATAAAGGTTCGCTGGGCGGCTTGTTCCAGGGCTTCTTCCACATCCTCGTGGCGTACCACGCCGACCAGTCGCCCTTGCTCGTCCACCACCGGAATGCCCAAAAACGGATGCTGGTGAAACAACTCCCGTAGCTCCCGAAGAGGCATGTCAGTCGTGACGCACACCGGATCGGAGATCATAAGCTCTTGGACGGGGCAATCAGGGTCGGCCAGAACCAGATCGCGCAACCGCAGCACTCCCACCAGCCGGTCTTGCTCGTCCACCACATAGGTGTATTGGACATCATATTTGGCGTACTCGGCGCGGTTGCGGCGAAGATCCTCCAGCACGAGGGCCGCGGACCAGTGGGCCGGATAGGCCAGATACTCAGAGATCATCAGCCCTCCGGCGGTGTCGGGAGCGTATTGGGCCAGACGCTGTGCATCGGCGGCTTCACGAGGGTCCATGTGCCGCAGCACTTCGGCTGCCCGTCGGGCAGACATACGCCCTAACAGATCCGCCTGCTCGTCGCTGGTGATGTGGTCCATCAGGGCCGCCGCTTCCTGGGCGGCCAAGTGGTCCAGCAACTCCGAGGCTTGTTCTTCCGAAACCGATTCCAGAATCCTGCCCCCTTGTTCCGAAGGGATCAATCGCAGCAGCCGTTCCTGCTCCTCGTGGTCCAAATGGTCCAACACCCAGGGAAGCTCGCCGGTCGAGAGCTGCTCCAAGGCTTGAGCCAGCTCTTGGGCACGATCTTGGCGAATCAGTTGGCGAATGTGCTCCAAATGATCTTCCAGAGTTTGAGGTCGGACATTCATGCGATTTCCTCAGAGTGCATCCACAAGGGGATTGTGCTTGAGTTCCCAAACCACACGACAAAAAACTTGAAGCTCCCCCATTATAGAAATCGTGTCAAGCTGCCCAGAAAGCTCCCCGGCCCAGGCAGACTTTGGAAGACCAGCTATTGCATCATCAACACAGCCGTGCCGCGAATCCGCCCTTGCTTGAGAGCCAACAGCGCCTCGTTGGCTTGGTCCAGGGCAAACAATTGCACTTGGGGACGCACTCCCACGGCCAAAGCCTCACGCAACAAAGCCTGCCCGTCCTCACGCGTGTTGGAAGTGACACTCCGCAAATCGCGCTCCCAGTACAAATGGCGTTGGTAGTCCAGCGAGGGGATGGGAGTTAAGTGAATCCCTGCCACGGCCAGGGTGCCTCCAGGAGCCAAGGCTTCCAAGACCACCGGAACCAACGCTCCCGAGGGAGCAAACAAAATCGCACTGTCGGCTTTCCAGGGCAATTGGTCCGGGTCGCTTCCGGCCCAATGGGCTCCCAAGGATCGGGCCAACTGCTGGTGCTCGGCACTGCGCGAGAGCACGGCCACTTGGTATCCTCGGGCCAGGGCCAAGGGGAGAACCAAGTGGGCCGAGGAGCCAAAACCTACCAAAAGCAACTTCCCACCCGGGGGAACTTGCGCACGCTCCAAGGAGCGATAGCCGATGATCCCGGCACAAAGCAACGGGGCCAAGTGTTCCGGGGGAGAGTCTTCCGGCAAAGGATAAACAAACTCCTCCCAAGCCAGCAGGGACTGAGCGTAGCCGCCATGGAAGTGGTAGCCGGTGTAGAGGGACTCAGGACACAGGTTTTCCCGGCCCGAACTACACCACCGGCACTGACCACAAGTGCGTCCCAACCAAGCCACGCCTACGCGTTGCCCTGGCTGCAGCTTTGAACACCCCGGCCCCAGGGCCTGAACCGCTCCCACGGCTTGATGGCCAGGAATCAGGGGGAGTTGCTTTGGAGGCAAGTCGCCTTCTATCACATGCAAATCCGTCCGACACACCGCACAGCAGAGCACTTCCACCAGCACTTGGCCGTGCTGGGGCTGGGGCATCGGATACTCCTGGAGCTTAAGTGGAGAGGACTCTATAGGAGCTTGTTGCTCTAGCACCTGGGCCAACATCGCCAAGGCTCTCCCCGATCGGAGTTTTCTGCCTGCATGCAATCTAGACCTCCCCCGGAAGCCAAACAAGATTCCCAACGAGAACGCACAAAGAACTGCCCTTGTTTGGCAGGGCTTGCAGGTGACCTTGTCTGGCAGGAAAGGAGACAAGTATAGTGCCGTGTCTTTTGCCGGGAGTTATGCAACGAGGCGATCTACACGGTTTGGGTAAGCATGGCCAGATGGGTCTGGGTGGCAGTGCTGGCACTGGCGGCAGGGGGCTGTGCCCTGTGGGTACGCCGCCCTAGCTCAGCCCCTGAGGAGCTGCTGCTAAGTCGCCGTCTGACGGCTCAGGCCCTGGGGGCTTGGGAGCGAGGGGATCTGGACCTAGCCCATCGGCTCCTCCAGGCTGCCGTTAAGCAGTGCTCTTACGATCCGGACGCTCGGATCCAATTGGCCGAAGTCCTCTGGCACCTGGGACGCCGCCACGAAGCCCGGGAACAGATCCGCCAAGCCATCAGTTTGGCAGGCCCTGAGCCCGAGTTGCTGGTACGCCGAGGAGAGATGAACTTGGCCATGGGCCAGGTGGAGCAGGCCTGGCAAGATGCCCAAGCAGCCATCGCTCTGGCCCCAAAGAAAGCAGAGCCGTGGGCACTGAGGGCTCAGGTGTGGGCGGCCTTGGGCCGTTGGGATCGAGCCTTGGCCGACTACTGCCAAGCCCTGCACCGAAACGACCAAAGGCCCCAATGGTGGAAGGAACTGGCCGGCGCTTACTGGAACCACGCCCAACGCCTCCCCCCCAACCAGCGTCCCAAGGCACTCTACTGCTGCCTGATGGCCCTGGAGCAATGGGAAGAACTGCTCCAGGGGAAGGAGCCGCCACTGGAGCATTGGGTGCAAAAGGGCCAGGTGTACGCTCAACTGGGGCGTTGGGAGGACGCCGTGGCCCAATGGCAGCGTGCCCGATCCCAAGGATGGTCCGACCCGGCCGGATTGCTCGCCTTGGCCCAAGCTCAAGCCCAATTGGGCCAACTCCCTCAGGCCCAAGCCACCCTGCAAGCCCTTCTCCAAGTGGCCCCTCAATACGCTCCGGCTCATGAGCTTCTTTCCCAAATCACCAAAGTCATCCAAATCACCCAGTCATCCTATCCTCCGAAAAGATAAAGAGGCTGTAGGTTTTGGGATGTCTGCGAAAGTATTTCCGGCCGAGAGGATTTCACTGCTCGGTGGTGCTGTGCTGAGGCGATAAGAGTTTCCGACATTGCTTAGCAATCGGGTCCCTCTGGCAGTGCGGAGATGGAAGATGAAGCGAGTTGTGTTGGTGCTAGCGGCCATGGGATGGACCG
>JAJRRR010000148.1 GCA_024279285.1 Planctomycetota bacterium | reverse complement strand
TGGAGTTTCAATCCCTTCGGAGCAGGGCAGGAGTCTAAAAGCCAGAAGGGCGGGTCCATGTGACAGCCGGTCGTCCCTGTTTCAATCCCTTCGGAGCAGGGCAGGAGTCTAAAAGAGGGGGTATTGCCATGCATTACACGCAAGACGCCATGTTTCAATCCCTTCGGAGCAGGGCAGGAGTCTAAAAGACCTCATTTGCAAGTGCTTTGTGAGTAACACTTTCAGAATAGCAATCCGCCGATGGGTGTCAAGGCGGTGGGAGGTGGCCAAGGGGGGGACCCCTGCAAAGTGTGCTAACTTCCTAATAACATTCAACTTATGAAAACCGCCGATCTTTTTCCTGGCCACTTGGGGGGGTTGGCGTAAGTTGCCACTTGGCCTGGAGTTGTGGAAAAGACCCCAGAAAAGGGAGCCAAGAAGCTGATTTGGCGGGTGTTCGGAAAGTGAACACAGCGCTTTCATCAGATTACCTCGTCCCTCTGATCGGCTGGGATGTAGGTTCCCAGGCCAAAGATCTCAGTGCTAGGTAGGCATCGCCCACACAAGTGATAGATTCTAACGCTATCTTGGGTTAAGTCAATTTCCTGGCGTATTTTTTCCCGCAGTTTGATTAGCAGATTTTGGTCAATGGGACCTTCAAAGACGCTTTTTTGGACATGAGGCAGGTAGTCTTTGAGGAGGTTCATTAACCGTGTACGGCGGCGATCACAAACAATGTCGTAGCAAACAACGATGTGGGGCATAGGAAACTCCGTTGGTTTCCAAATTGGCGGAAAGCAGTTTTTGGATGTTTTTGCTGAATATTAAGTCCACATAAATGGTTCGTAATGTTCCCAACCTTCTTCAATGGCTTGAGCCAGGAGGTAGCATTGGTCTTGAATAATGTCGCGTAGTGTTCTTCGTTGTCCGGTGTTGGGATTGATCATTGTTGTACGGAGTTTTTGATGAAAGGCGGCGACGAAAATTTTTCGTCCTGTCTGGCTCAGGTGGACTGGAGGGGGTTGTTTATCATCTGAGGGGAAGGGTGGGGGTTCCGGGGCGTTGAGAAGAGCTTCTGGAGAGGGGGAGTCGGGATTGTGGAAATCGGCGGGGCCGAGTTGGCGTCGGTTAATGAGTCGCAGGACCAGTTGATCCACCATGGGACGGAACTCTTCCATCAAATCCAGGGCCAGGGCGGGATGGCCATAGTGGGGTTGATGGAGAAATCCCCGAAAAAGGTCCAGCCCGCATTGAAGAACAATGTTTTCTATTGTGGTCTGGAGTAATTTATATCCGAAGGAAAGGGCGGCATTGACGGGGTCGCGGGGCGGACGGCGATTGCGTCCTGAAAAAGAAAATGCCGGGTTTTTGATCAGTTTTCCGAACTGCTGGAAGTAGATAGCCGTACCGGCTCCTTCCAGTCCGCGCAGGGTTTCCACCTGATCGGCTCTTTCCAGGTCGCGTATAATCAGGCGGAGGCGGCCGAGGGCGTCGGCCAGTTCGGGATGTTTGAGTTGACGTTGAGCGCGTAGAAGCAGATGGCGCTGGTTGACTAGTTTTCCTTTGATGAATCGTGCAGCCATCCGGGCGGCAAACTGGGGTTGTTGGGCCCGTTCCCATTGTTGTCCTCGCAGGATGATGTTTTTTGATTCTCGTGTGAGCAATCTGGCTCGGAAGTTACCGTGTTGGGTGAGGAAGACCACATCGATTTTTTTGCGGGCAGCCAGTGCCAAGGCTCCTGGGGTGAACAGGATATTGCCAAACAGGAGCAATTGGCCAATTTCATGGGCACGAATCCGCCTCAGTTCTTTCCCTTCTCGTTCTACGATAAAGAAATTGCGTTTGGCGCAAACTCGGGCTCCTTGTTCCACGACGGAGATGGTGCGCATGGTCAGGGTTGTCGTTCTGGGTTGGAGGAGGGTGAGTTTTGAGCGGGTTCCCACTCCAAAGTTTCCACGCCGTCTTTGGTCACCAGTTGGAACCGGCCGATGGGGGATTCATAACATCGTTGGGGAAGGGCTTGGAGGCGTGCACAGATGGCTTCGTGAAGTTGTTCCCATTGTTGATTTATTTCTCGCCGCTTGTGGTCCAAGACGGTGAATCTTCTTAACAGAGTTTCCAAATCCTGAACTTGGTCCTGGGGGGTGTGAGTAGTTTCTTGGGAAGTGTTTTGTGGTGGGAGTGTTTTTAGATGGAGCAAGGGGGTGGGGTAATGGTCCGGGGCGAAATCAAAACGGCAATTACAAGGCACACGGCGCGTGATGTGTCCAATCCGACGACGGATTTTGGGGCAGGAAATGGGGTTGCCTTTCAAGGGGCTTTTGAGCAACTGGCTGGGTGAGAACTCCACACACCGATGAAGTAGATAATTCACTGCTTGAGGTTGAATGTGGCCCAAGGTATGAATCAGCACCACTTGTTCGTCGTGTGAGAGTTGGCGGAACTGGTCCACTTGGTTTTTCAATTCAGCCAGCACGGGGCAATGGGTGAGGAGGTGTCGGATTTGAGGATCGGTTTCAAAGTCAGCCTCGGTCCATGGGGGTGGGAGGTCCGGGGGCCAAAGGGGCAAGGCGGTGTCTTGTTCCTCGGCTTCGCTTTGTTCGGGTTGTGGCATGGGAGAGGGTTCGGCGAGGCCTTTGAGCTGGTCGATCAACTGATAAAGCTCTTGTCGTTCCAACAGCCGCACTCTGCGAAGCACTTCATAAGGATCTTTTACCGGATGTCCGGAGGAATCTAAAAACACGCTCCGGTAGCCGGTTCGCTGGTGAATTCCCAGGGGGAGCTTGACCAGGTTGCCCAGTCCCTTGCCGGAGCGTTGAGCCTGTTTGGGAAAGAACTCTAAAGAGAAGTCCTTGGGCACCAAGGGGGTGAGTCGGGCCAGGAGCAGGCGGCCCAAGTGGTGCAGCACTTTGGCTTCCACCGGTTGGGCCAGAAAGACCCAGTAGTGCCGGCCTTTGTAGCCGGAGTTTTCAAACACCACCGGCAGTTTCCACTGGTGCAGTTGTTCCAGGATTTCCAGGGAAGTGCGGTGCATTTGTTCGCGGAGTTGATTGGCGAAGTGGGGGTCATGTCGGGCGTGTTCCAGGGCGGGTCGGGTGATGTCCAAATCCAGCACGAACCACATGGCGGTGTGGTCCAAGCGGATGGGATACACCCCTACGGTGTATGCTCCCAGCAAGTGTTGGCGTATCACAGCGGGGGTGAGTGGCTCGTGCACGGGGGTGTAGCCGGTTTTGTGGTCTTGCGGGCGGTGCCACTGTCGGGCATGCACATCCTCCCGACCGGCAAAGAGTGTGGCCATGCGGACGCAGTCGGCGTCGGTGGGTTGAGGGAAGGGGTCGTCTTTTTTGGGTGGCAGGGGGCCCAGGTCTTCGGGATGCTGGTGTTGCCGAAGGCGGTTCAACCAAGCTTGGGCACGAGAGTGCGGATACCCATCGGCTTGGGCCAGGCGGAGCACTTCCTCCAGGCGAGGAAAAGCCCCTTCTTCAAACAACAACTGGGCATAAGCCTCCACAACTTGAGGGTCGCCTGGGCGAAGCAAAAACAACCGATGACGCAAACTCAGCGCTCGGTCCACATCTCCGCGCTCGGTGTAAAGAGTGGCCAAGCGGTCCAGCAGTTCAGGATGGTCCGGATTTTGAGGCAAGGCTTGTTGATATTCGTGCAGTGCCAGTCCCAGTTGACCCATCTCCTCACAAGCTTGTCCCCAAGCCAGATGGTCTCGTGGGGTGAGTTTGTTGGCTGGGTGGAGCCATTGGGCCAGTTCTTCGGCGGCTTGTTGGTCTCCTTGTTGCCAGCGTTGTCGGAGCTGGTTGAGGATTTCTTGAGCGTCCATGGCGGATTCTCCATGCCAGGGTCCGGAGAATGCCGCAAGGGATTAGTGCAGAGCGTGGACTTCCATCTGTCCCATCCCAAACACCGTCCCCTTGCCCACATGAATCCACGGGGCGGCGGCCAACAGGGGGAGGAGTTCCTGAGGCCCTTGGGGCAGGATGATGGTTCCGACCACTCCCCAGAGCTGGAGCTGTTTTTTTTGTGATCCGGAGAAACGGACCAGGTCCTGGCGTTTCCAGGGTCCGGACTGGGCAGGGATGTGATGGGCCCGCGTGACCAAATATCGGCCCAACTCCCGCCAAAGGTCCTGGTACTCCTCGGGCAAAAAACCACCCAAGCGGCGGACCAGAGCGGCCACGATGTCGGCTAAGGTAGGCTGGAGCACGAGGTG
This sequence comes from Planctomycetota bacterium, assembly GCA_024279285.1. Classification (GTDB taxonomy): domain Bacteria; phylum Planctomycetota; class Planctomycetia; order Pirellulales; family S012-138; genus S012-138. The sequence goes on along the minus strand of JAJRRR010000148.1, from coordinate 4,457 downwards.
GTTTTGGTATCGGATGCGCAAAGGGACCGGGAAGTTCAACACACATCCGGTCAAGGGGGAGGCACAGGGCCAGAGGGCTTGAGAAAGGGGCCAAGGTTGAGCCTTGGGGACCACTTGGCCTTCCGGGATAAGCACTCCGTGACGCCGAATGATGAAACTTTCCCGATCGCGAGTCAGTCCCCGACCACCGGCCAAGTGCCAACACTGAAGCAATCGGCCCGAATACCGAATCGCGTCCCCTACCAAAATCCACTCCACGGCCGGAGCCCAATCTGGGTCTGCCGGAGCAGGGCGTAGGACATAGGGGGGGCCTTGGGCCACGGGTCCGGGGCGCGAAGGGACCGAAAAAACCCGATGATAAAGCTCCGGAAAATGCCGCTCCATCACACAGCCCCACACCCCGCGAAGCATCGGCACGGTGGCCCGAACCTCACCCGTCTCCAATTGCATCCGACGCGGGAGAATCCACACCTGATCCAACATCAACCGACACAACTGGGGAGCAAAACGCTCCAGCTTCAGGGCAAGGTGCGAAAGGGCATCCGTTTCGGAATTAGGGCAAACACTCATCCCTTCTCCCCCAATGCAAGCACCCATGTTCCCTTCAGAGCCTCCTGCCCCTGGGCATCTCCCTGGGGTGGAACTGCCCCGGATAATCTGTCCTTGGGCCTCTTGCTTTGGTTTTAACTCAAAACCGTTTCCGATGCACGCAAAAAATTGGGGGGTTCTTCACAGCAAATCGGGAAAGGCAGCAGGTTGGCCGTCCCATCCCTGAATCGGCTTTAATTCTCACCCTGAAAGTGCAAGAGGGAAGAGATGGGGCTTACGGGGGTTTTTCCAAAGAAGGTGGGGGGGAGCCGTCCGGGCGGTATTGGTTGTAGAGGCGGTCCAGGATGCCGTTGACGAATTGGGCCGATTGGCTGGTGCCGAACCGTTTGGCCAGTTCCACGGCTTCGTTGATGGCCACACGCCCGGGTGTGTCGGTGTAGAGGATCTCATAGGCTCCCAGGCGGAGCACATTGCGATCGGTGGCAGCCATCCGGGACAACGACCAATGTTCGGCTGCCTGTTCCAGCAACCGATCCAGTTCCGCCCGATTGCGCCGAACCCCGTCCAATAGCGACTTGGCAAACGCTACCAAGTCCGTGTCGTTGAGCTTGCGGAACAGGAAGTCCATTTGGACGGATTCAGGCACATCGGGATTGAAGTCTTCCTGGAACAGCAGTTGCAGGACAGCCTCGCGGGCACGGGACCGGCGAGCCATGAGTGTTCCTCAGCGCAAGGGAAACAAGGCGCAGGCTGATTGTATTTTACCACTTTTCAGAGGGAGACAGGGGAAAGCTCAAGGCAGCCGTTGCAACAAGGAAGCCATTTCCAGGGCAGCCAGGGCGCTTTCGGACCCGCGGTTACCTTTTTCTCCGCCGGCTCGGGCCAGCGCTTGCTGGCGCGTGTAGCAACTCAACACGCCCAGCGTGACCGGCACGCCGGTTTGCAAGGCCACTTGGGCCAGTTGGAGACTGACTGCTCGGTTGATCTGCCGGTCGTGCATGGTTTGGCCCTGAATCACCGCTCCCAGGCAAATGACGGCCCGATAGCGACCGGAACCTGCCAAACGCTGAGCTGCCAGTGGGATTTCAAACGCCCCGGGCACCCAAACCACATCCACATCCTCGCTACTTACTCCGTGTTCAAACAAAGTTTCGGTGGCTCCTTGCAGCAGTCGGGAGGTGATTTCACGGTTGTAGCGTGAAACCACGATGGCCCAACGACCTGAGACCGCCTCATACGATCCTTCGTACTGATTCACGGTCTTGACTCCTGCTTGGGATGAGGTGAGTTGCGCGTCCCGGGCGGGGAAACGCTTTTCCTGGCTTGCCCCCTTGCCGGATAAGTGCCGTGCCGGGCAGCTACATGTCCACCGTCGCGCCCAGCTTCAAGCTCAGCAGGAATTCCGCGTTGGTTTTGGTTTGCCGGAGCCGGTTCAACAGCAGCTCCATAGCTTCCGGGGGGCTCATTTGGCTAAGCACCCGACGCAGATGGCACACGCGGCGGTATTCTTCCGGGTCCAGGAGCATTTCTTCGCGTCGGGTGCCGGAGCGGTTGATGTCAATGGCCGGCCAGATCCGCTTGTCAGCCAGCGAGCGATCCAGCACCAGTTCCATGTTGCCGGTGCCTTTGAACTCCTCAAAGATCACCTCGTCCATTTTGCTGCCGGTGTCCACCAGCGTGGTGCCGATGATAGTCAGCGAGCCACCTTCTTCCACTTTTCGGGCGGCGCCGAAGAAGCGCTTGGGCCGCTGCAGGGCATGGGCATCCACCCCACCGGTGAGGAGCTTGCCGCTGTTGGGACATTCGGCGTTCCAGGCTCGGGCCAACCGCGTGATGGAGTCCAAAAAGATCACCACATCCTGGCCATACTCCACCATCCGTTTCGCTTTCTCCAGGACCATTTCCGACACCTGGATGTGCCGGCTGGGGGCTTCGTCAAAGGTGGAGCTGATCACCTCGCATCGAGGGCCTTTGACCTGGCGTTCCATGTCGGTGACTTCTTCGGGGCGTTCGTCAATCAGGAGCATGAAGACATACACATCGGGGTAGTTTTTCAACACGGCCCGAGCCATCTTTTGAAGCAGGATGGTTTTTCCGGCCCTGGGCGGACTGACGATCAGCCCCCGCTGGCCGAACCCAATCGGGCTGACCAGGTCCACCACCCGCATGGAAAGCTCCTCAGGAGTGGTTTCCAGCACGATGCGGGTGTCAGGGTGCATGGGGGTAAGATCATCAAAGTGAGCCTTTTGGGCCAGCAGATTGGGATCTTGGTAGTTGACCGCTTCCACCCGAAGCAAAGCAAAGTAGCGTTCGTTTTCCTTCGGGGGACGAATTTGCCCGGAAACCGTCACCCCAGTGCGCAGCCCAAACCGACGAATCTGACTGGGCGAGACATAGATGTCGTCCGGGCAAGCTAGGTAGTGGGAATCCGGACTGCGCAGAAAACCGAACCCATCGGGCAATATCTCCAGCGTCCCTTCCCCGTACATCAGACCGTTGAGCTTCACACGCTCTTTGAGAATCCGGAAAATCAGGTCTTGTTTTTTCATGCCGGCTGCGTCTTCAATGCCTTCTTTTTTGGCTTCTTCCAGCAACTGGCCCATACTCATCTGTTGCAGCTCGGCAATGTGGATCGTCCCACGCTTGATTTCCTCGTAGCGGCGGTTGGTATCGTCGTCGATTTGTTCCATGCTTCGGGGCCGATCGTCCTCGGGGGGAGGGGTGTTTGGGATGGATTCTTCGGCCACCGAGACGGTGGGGTTGGGTTCGGATTTGGTCTTGGAAGTGCGTCGGGCAGTTTCGGACTTGCTGCGTTTGGTGGAAGCCATGGGTGTTGCTCCTTGAAGGGAAGTCTAAAGCCGATGCGGGAAGCCTCGGCGGCGGGAACAACCCTTGGCAATCGCCTCGGGTGGAATGGTTTCAACCAGGGTTAGGTATTTTCAGGGGATGGAACCTGGGAAGCGATCCACTGTTTCCAAAGGCGTAGGAGTTGTTTTCGGGTGTGTTGGGGCGAAGCGGAGTTGTCCACCACGGCGTGGGCGCGTTGGCGTTTTTGTTCCAGGGGGGCCTGAGCCTGCTCGCGCCGGTGGAACTCCTCGGCACTCCAGCCTCGCTGCATGGCTCGCTGCAGTCGGACCTGTTCGGGAGCGTCCACAAACAGGAGCCAATCGCACCATCGGTCCCAACCCGACTCCATCAACAGGGGAGCATCCAGCACCAACGCTACGGCTCCTTGGCGGCACAACTGCTGGGCCTGTTGGCGTAAGCGTTGGGCGATCCGGGGATGGGTGATGGCTTCTAAGTGTTCCCGGTCTTTCGGGGAGGAAAACACAGTTTGGGCAAGTTTTTTTCGGTCCACTTGTCCTTGGGGCGTCAGCACCTGAGGCCACCGTTGGGCGATGGCCTGGAGGACTTCTGGTTGCTGAAGGACTTCATGCCCGGCTTGGTCCGCGTCCAACACCCCCGCTCCCCACTGGGCCAATTGGGCCGCCACCCAACTCTTCCCGGCGGCTATCCCACCCAGGAGACCAATCACTGGACAAGGGACTTCGGCGAACATTACCGGACAAACAAAGGTCCCTGGGAGGTAGGCGAACAGGAGAACGGAGGCATGTGAAGCGTGGGCTCACCTGGGGCCCAGAAGCCTTACCCCATGATCCTCAACGCTTCCGCCCCAAGTGGGTTTGTCCTTCCAGGACGCTGTCCATTATCGCTCCCTGAAGGGGAAAAATCCAGTCCGCAGCTTCAACTTTTTGGCTTTCCAGTGCCAGCACCAATCAACTGCCCCAAAGTTTGGTCCGTAGATCGCTCAGCAGCTTCAAGGCTTGGGAAATTTCGCTCTTTTGTCGTTCGGGCTCTTGGGGAATCTCGCGTTCAATGGTCAATGGGCCCCGATAGTCTAACTCCTT
>JAJRRR010000147.1 GCA_024279285.1 Planctomycetota bacterium | reverse complement strand
TCGGCAGATGCCGCCTGGTCCAACACCCCCAGGGCAAATGCAGCGCGGGTCCGCAGCCGGGGATCTTGGTGTCGGGACAGTTCCAGCAGCGTAGCAACGACTTCTTTCGGAATCGTCCCTCCGGACTGAAGCACATGAAAAGTCAAAGTGGCAACGGCCTCCACAGCGGCCATCTGCACTTGCCGTTCCGGCTCATTGCGTCCCAATTGGGCGGCTTGAAGCCGGGCAGGAAAACCCTCCGGCACGCTGAACTCCCCCAAGGCTTTGACCAGATAGATGCGAAAGTTGGCTTCGGTCTGAAACCGCTCGGAGCTTTCCTCCGGGGGAGGATCTTCAAGCTGAGCCAGGAGGATTTGACTCAATCGCCGGGCCACTTGGGCATCGGTCCGCACCTCAGAGCGACGCACCAGTTGGGCAAAATCGTAAGCCACTTGCCAGCGGTTGGGCCCTTGTTGCTCCAGCTCGGCCAGATAGGCTTCCGGGTCCCAACTGCTCGTGGCCAAGTAGTGCACTCCCCAAACCACCAGCACCACCACTGCAACAATTCCCAGTGGAACCAGAAACAACCGCACGATCAGTCCCAAGCTGGGTGGCTCCACCGGCGGCAGCCCCTCCTGGGGAGGAAGCACCGGACGATTTTCCAAGCTCATGATTCACCTGTTGCCAGAGCAAAACGGTCAAAACCAAAGCGCTTTCTTTGAGTGTATTGAGCCCCCCCAGGGGGTCAACCAAGAGCAGCTCCTGGCGAGAGTGGAACCAAGTGGGGTGTGGTGCCAACATGCGAACGCTTTTCACCTGCGCTCCCAGGTGCGTGTCTGGATTGTCCTATCAGACTCCCACCACAACAGCACCCAAGCGGCAGCAGTCACACTTGGCTGCCAAAGGGCGCAGCGAAAACTTCATGCTGCTTCTACGCTATAGACTAAAGGAAGTGGGACCATTCTACCGTATCCGTCGGGCCCATTGGTCTAGCACGGCCATGCGGCGCAGCACCTCCGGAGCGTAAGCTTCCGGCTGGGCGGTGAACTTCTGAAGCGACTGCGGAGAAGCAAACAAGTAAATCCGCCCTTGATAAAAGATCCCATAGCGGCGTTTTCCAGGCACCATGCGTCCTTGTTCTAGATAGATCACCACATCCAGCCCGGAAAGCACCGGAGCGTAAGCTTCGGGGTTTTGCCAAAAGCGTTGCTTTTCTGCAGGTCCGGCGAACAGGTACAACTGCCCCCGATGACGCACCCCGTAGCGAGGATCGCCAGGTTGCCAGCGATGCTGCTCCACCAGCGTGACCACACAGTAGCCGTCCAGAGCCAAAGGCCAGGGAAAGCGGGGCGGGGAAGCGGACAAAGTGGCACTTCCCACAGGTTCAGCTTGGCGAGAGTAGGGAGGAGTCATCGGCGCAGCTTGGGCAGCTTGTCCGGGAGATGGGCCTGAGGTGGCAGTTGGAGACCCAGGAGGAGAGCCTGCACTTGAGGGACGGTTGGGCACTGCAGGACGCGGAGGGGTGGAACCCGCAGAGGCGGCCACCGAGGCAGAAGGCTTGGGAGCCCGGGCGGCGATTTGGGCCAATCGGGCCATGTAAGCCCGTGGCTCTTGCGGACTGGCCGTCTTGCCTACCAACTGGCCCGTGGGCGTGATAATCACATCGCACGGCACAAACCGCACATCGTATTGCCGCACCAGTCCTGGCGACCGGTCCAGGTTGATTTTCACCGGCACAAAGTGCTCCTCCACCCAACGCCCTACTTCTGGGCGCGAAAGCACTTGTTTTTCCAGTCGTCGGCAAGGCCCACACCAGGGAGCCCAAAAGTGAAGCAACACCAGCTTGCCGCTTTGAGCGGCCAGGCGTCGGGCCTGATAGACATCGGCACTCCAGCTCAGGGCCAAAACTCCCGACGGACTGCCCAGCACCAACAGCGTCAACACCCACCATGCGATCCGGCTGGCTTGCATCAGCTCGTCCCTTGCTGCAAGTCGCACTGGCTCCGTGCACAGGGAGACTTGCTTTCTGTATCGGTGAAGTGCCTTGTGCAGATTGGGAAAACTTTGCAGGAACTGGGGCAGATCAGAACAAAAGCCCCCGGGTCAATCATTCCCAAGAGGGCAAGGCGGAGAAAAACTGCCCCGGGCTAAGCAATTTTTAACAAAGCCCCACTCTAACGGGGCACCACGAGCATTGGTCCTTGGGCTGGGGCGTGGTGCGGCAATCGCGGCAGCACCGCAGGCGGTGCTGCCAGCCGGGGTCCCGAGGGAGGCAACGCTGGAGCCGACTCGGGAAACTGGCTGACTGTTCTAAGATGCTCCAACACAAACTCCGTGCTTCCCCGAAGCGAAAGCTGCTCCTGGGGCCACTGTTGAAGCAGCCCTTGCAATGCGGCTTCCACGGTCTTTGAAGAACGGTCCTGCGAATCCGACGGCTCACTCGCCGAAGAAGTCGGCAATGGGGCCTTGGGGCGATTGGTGACCTTTTGCGGGGGAGCTACCACCGGAAGCGACTCAGACGAACCCGCCTGGCGTTCAAACACCCGCTGGCGATACAGGGCCAAGGCGTGCAAGGCGTGGTAGCGAGGTCCCAGTTCCCAACGCCAGTAAGGGTTCTCCTCAAACAACCGTACCAAATACTCCACCGCCCGCACCATCCGCTCGGAAGTCAGCTCCTGCTGAGGCAGGGAAAATGCCAGCCATTCCAGGATGTGCCCGGTGGTCCACATC
>JAJRRR010000146.1 GCA_024279285.1 Planctomycetota bacterium | reverse complement strand
TTGTGTTGCGGGATCGGGGGGGACATGCTGGGCCTGGTTGCCACCGGCCCGGTGCAAGCCGTGGACCACGACCCGGTGCATTGCCTCCTGGCTCAAGCTAACTATCAAGCCTTGCTCGCTTGGGCTGAAGAACAAGGACGGAGCAAGCCTTTTTCCTGCCAAGTGCACTGTCAGGATGTGCGCCAATTCCGGGTGGAAGAGGTGGCCGCGTGGCACTTTGACCCTCAACGCCGCATGGGAGGACAACGGTTTTACTACATGGTGGAGACCAGTTGGGCCTGGAGCACACTGGGAGAACTGCTGGATCGCAATCCCAATGGAGCAGTGAAACTTTCGCCGATGGACGAACCATTGGGTCCTTGGGAACAAGAGGCCCAATGGGAATGGATCAGCCGCGGGGGACATTGCCGACAGTTGGTCGGATGGTTTGGCTCCTTGGCCCAAAAGCCCGGAACCCGAATGGCCACCCGAGTGGAACCCCAAGGGGTGATCCGGTTTCAAGGCTCGGTGGAAGCGGATGCCTCGGCCAGCTACGAAGTGCTGGCTTATCTTTACGACCCTGATCCGGCCGTCACGGCCGCCGGACTGGAACGGGCTTTGGCCCAACACTTAAGCTTGCAACTGGTGGCTCCAGGGGGAGTCTATCTGACCGGCACCCAACTTGTGCATCACGGACTTCTGGCCGGATTTGAAGTATTGGAAGTGTTGCCCTTTGATCGTCGCAAACTGCAAAAGTGCCTGGGCCGAGGGGGCTATCGCGTGGTGGAAGTGAAAAAACGCGGCGTGGATGTCTCACCCGAAGAACTGGTCCGTAAATATCGCAAAAAAGGCTCTCGGCCCGTGACGCTCATCCTGGTGCGGATTGTGGATCGGGTGTGGGCCGCAGTGGCCCGACGGGTCCAAGAACACTAAAATCCCCTTTCCCCAACCCCAAGGCAAAGCACCTTTCGCCTGTGACTTTCATCTTCCTACCCTTGCGGAGAAAAGCTCATGCCTGCTTCCTACTGGCAGGGCAAGCGTGCTGTGGTCACCGGAGGCAGCCGCGGACTGGGCCGAGCGTTAGTAGAAGCTCTGGTGGGCCAAGGAGCCCAAGTGCTGGCCGTGGCCCGAAACTACGACCGATTGCTACTCGCTGCCGAAGCATGCTCCGGTCCTGGTCAGGTGATCCCCCTTGCGGCCGACATCACCGTGCCCGATCAGGTGCAACGAATCTTTTCAGAAGTCCAGCAGCGATGGCAGGGGCTAGATCTACTGATCAACTGCGCCGGCCGTTCGGCCCGAGCCGCCATTGAACAGTGCTCGCCTGAGCACTTCCATGCCTTCATGGAGCTGAACTTCTATGCTTTGGTGCGGTGCACTCAGGCAGCGCTTCCATTTCTATTGGCCAGCAGAGGACATGTGGTCAACATTGGCTCGCTGGCTTCCAAGGTGGCTCCGCGATATATGGGAGCTTATCCGGCCAGCAAGTTTGCCGTTGCGGCTTACAGCCAGCAATTGCGTTTGGAGCTTGGTCCTCGGGGAGTGCATGTGTTGTTGGTTTGTCCGGGTCCGATTGCCCGTGCAGAACCCCGAAGCTACCAGACCGAAGCTGCTGGGGACTTGCCTCCTGAGGCTTCCCGACCCGGGGCGGGAGCCAAAGTGCGTGCTTTGGACCCCCAACATCTGGCCCGACTCATCCTCCGTGCTTGTCAGCGTCGTCAGGTGGAACTGGTGGTGCCGGGCAAAGCCCGATGGCTGTTCGCTCTGGCTCAGCTCTGGCCTTCTTGGGGAGACCGGCTTCTGGTGCGGCTGACCTCAAGCTGAACCGCCTCGGCTGGACTTGTTCCGCCAAGCCCCGGTGGCGATATTGGAAGGGAAACACTGCGGGCCCAAGCCGATAAGGGCCTCCAGTGCTTGTCCGCCGCTGGGGCGAAACCGTTGCACACCCAAGTTGGAGCCCAACAGTGGTCAAACGCGCCTTGATCAGCGACATCCACGCCAATCTGGAAAGCCTGGAGGCAGTGCTAGAGGACATCCGCCAACAGGGCGTGGAGGAGATTTATTGTTTGGGGGACATCGTGGGCTACGGGCCCAACCCCGTGGAGTGTGTGGATCTGGTCCGTCGCCATTGTCGCAAGACCATCATGGGCAACCACGACCAAGGAGCTTTGTTTGATCCCGAGGGCTTCAACGCCGTAGCCGAACAGGCCATTTTTTGGACCCGAGACCAACTGGAACGCCCCGTGGGTTCTTCACAGCAGATGGCCGAGCGTTGGGATTTTTTGGGCGAATTGCCCCTGCGAATTGAAGAAGACGGCGTGCTGTATGTACACGGCTCTCCACGAAACCCGTTGAACGAATATGTGTTCCCCGACGACATCTACAATCCCAAAAAATTGGAACGCTTGTTTTCCCTGTTTCCGCGGTTGTGTTTTCATGGGCACACGCATGTACCGGGCGTGTTCACTCCTCGTCCGGAGTTTTTCTCTCCCGAGGATGTGGAATACGAGTTTCCGCTGGGGCAGGAGAAGTTGATGGTGAATGTTGGCTCGGTGGGCCAGCCGCGAGACGGAGACGCCCGAGCCTGCTATGTCATCCTGGAAGAGGATCGCATCCGGTTTCGGCGCGTGGAGTATCCGGTGGAAAAGACCATAGAAAAGATTTACGCCATTCCGGAGCTGGACAATTCGTTGGGCGACCGGTTGCGTCTGGGGCATTGATTGCTTGCCGGAGAAGCAGGACAATTTTCCCCTTGGCTGTGAAGCGCAAAGCCGATCCCTCCCTAACCCAAAAGGGCCACGACTGATGGACCGCCGCTTGTTGCTGTTTGTGGTGCTTTCCACGGCCATATTGATGGCCAACGCCTATCTGGTGGCGTGGCTGTACCCACCTCCACCACGCGAACAAGCTCAAAATCAAGAGCAAACCCCTCCTCCCGCAGCCCAGGCTCAACTTCCCCTGGTCGCTCCGGAGCCCCAGAGGCACAAGCCCTCCGCTGCCCAACCTACCCGAAAGGAACCCCCGGAGCGTCTGTTGGCCTTGGGCTCGGTGGACCCGGAAAGCCCCTACCGGATGCTGGTGTTCTTCTCCACCCGAGGAGCCGCCGTGGTGCGACTGGAGCTGAACGCCCAACTGCACGGGCGGCGCGTGCTCCAGTTGGAAGATCATCCTTGGCGGCGAGGGTACTTGGGCTACTTGGGCCTGGAAGAGACTCCCCAGGGGCTACGAGTGCGGGTGGTGGGGCATGGCACCCCGGCTGCCAAGGCAGGCATTCGCCCTGGGGACTTGCTCACTTGGGCCAAGTACCAAGACCAGCAGCCGGTGGAGCTTCGCACTCTGTCGCACTGGAGCGTGCTTCAGGAGCAGTTTCGTCCCCGACGCACACTCCGGCTTCGGCTACGGCGTGGTTCTCAAGTGCTGGAAAAGACCATCCCTCTGGAAGAGCCGCCATTGGTGCTCATCCAGCAGGAGTTTCTTCATCCGGAAGTGATCCGGCACGAGCGAGAGCTTTTCATCCTGGGCCCTGACCCCCCTTCGTTCCTGTTGACCCTGGCCCGATGGAACCAGCTAGAACTTGTGGCCCAACTGGGCGTGCAGACCGTACCCACCCCTGATGAATCCGGAGCCAAAGTGCAGCATGTCGTGCCCGATGGACCGGCCCATCGGGCCGGATTGCGCCCCGGTGATGTCATCCAAGCCTTGGATGTTCACGCCGTCTCCCGGCCTTCCGAATTGAACCAACTGCTGGCCAGCTACGCTCCCGGCATGAAAGTAAGAGTGCACTATGTGCGTGGGGACATAAAGCACCAAGCGGTGGTGGTGCTTCCGGAAGAATTGCCCGGGGTGGACTTACACCGGGGCACCTGGGAGCTTGCCTCCCACGATCCGCGTCATGTGGAGTTTCGCAAGCGGATAGGCCAGCTAGAAGTGGTGAAGCGCTTCGAGCTGGTGGAACATCGGCCCCAGCAGGGTCAACCCGACTTCCATCTCCTCCTACGCATGGAGTTTATCAATCACGGCGCGCAGCCGGAGGAGTTTGCTTGGCAGTTGGACGGGGCCAACGGACTGCCTACGGCCGGATGGTGGTATGCTCACAAAGTCTCGCGCACCTGGGGAGCGGTGGGCATGCGCGATGTGGCTTTTGAGCTTGAAGAAACCGGCCCGGTGCTCGTGGGCTGCCCCCACATTGCCACTAACTCCGAAGTGGACACACTTGGCGGAGGCGAGCAAGCCTTGCACCTGCGGTTTGCTGCCACCGATGCCCGGTACTTTGCCGTGGCGCTGATCCCCCGGCCCAAGTCCCAGCAATCCCAGCCCCTTCCTATCGGAAGCATCCGTCCTTGGCGAGTGGGTCTGATGCCCCAGCAGGCCAAGCTCCACAAACTGGTCAACACTTCGGTGCGGATCACCAGTTTGCCCATCCGTCTGGAGCCTGGCCAGAGGTATCGCCAGGAGTTTTGGCTCTTCGCCGGTCCCAAGCAGCAGACCATTTTGGCTCAGTACGGTCTGGAAAGCCTGCTTTACTACGGCTGGTTTGGCTGGGTGAGCCGATTGATGCTGTTGCTTTTGCATGGGTTTTACTATGTGGTGCGTAACTACGCCCTGGCCATCATCCTGTTGACAGTGGTGGTGCGAGGATGCATGTTTCCGCTGAGCCGCAAACAGGCTTTGGCGGCTCAAAAAATGCAAGAGCTTCAGCCTCAAATGGCCGCCATCCGCGAAAAGTACAAAAACGATCCGGAAGCCTACGGACGGGCCCTGCGCGAGCTGTTCCGCCAACATAACTACAACCCCTTTGGCGGATGCCTGCTGGTGCTGATTCAGTTGCCGATTTTCGTGGGTCTGTATCGGGCACTGATGGTGGATGTGGCTCTCCGCCAGGCTCCGCTGATCCCCGGCTTGAGCTGGTGCTCCAACCTGGCTGCTCCGGACATGCTTTGGAACTGGCAAAGCGTGCTACCGGCGTTTTTGTCCTCGCCGATAGGATGGTTGGGGCCTTATTTGAATGTGCTGCCCATTGTGACCATCGGGCTGTTTTGGCTCCACCAGAAGCTGTTCACCCCCCCTCCGGCGGATGAGCAGCAAGCCATGCAGCAAAAGATGATGGGCTTTATGATGATTTTGATCGGGCTGATGTTTTACTGTGTGCCCAGTGGGCTGTGTTTGTACTTTATTGCGTCTAGCCTGTGGGGAGTGGCCGAACGGAAGCTCCTGCCACGGTTCACTTCCGGGGGCACTTCCGGTGCATCTGCCTCCGGCTCGCCTGTGCGAACCACTCGCCCTCGCCCCCGAAGCTCCCCACGACGACGCCGACAACACCAGAGGCGCTGATCCCCAAGCCCCCGAACCACACGAGGGAACACTTGATCTAGCGGCTGGGCCCCGTCACACTTCCCAGACTAAAGCCAACAAGAGAAGCCAAACCAACCCTCGCCACTGCATCTGAACCCAATCCCCCCTTGCCCTGCCCCCGCCTGGCAGCTTGCAACCGGCCTGTACTCCCAGCCGTTGCTTCCCAGGAGGAAGGATGCATACTGGATGCGAGTCTCGTACTTGAGGAGAGCCAATCATGCGTACAAGCATGCTGGGGCTGAGTATGTTGGCAGTGCTGCTTTGGGTCCAAGTGGGAAAGGCTCAAAAGCTGCCTTCTTACCAAGAGCACTTGGAAGGGTTGCGCCGTTACACGGAGGTGGTGGAGTTGGTTCAAGGGCCGCGTCGGGTGTTGGTGGCTCCGGCGCTGCAAGGTCGGGTGATGACCGCCACGGGCGGAGGGCTGACCGGCCCTAGTTTCGGTTGGGTCAATCTTCCTGCGGTCAAGCAAGGCGAGGTGAACCGCCAGTTTAACAACTATGGTGGCTCGGACCGGTTCTGGCTGGCGCCGGAAGCCGGGCAGTTCGGCTTGTTCTTCGCCCCAGGAGCCAAACTTACTTTTGCCAACTGGTTCACTCCCCCGGCTTTGAACCAGGGCGCTTTTCCAATCGTGCAGCAAAGCAGCCAAAGCGTACAGATGGCCCGGGTGATGGAACTGACCAACGCTTCTCGTGCCCGATTTCGGATCCATGTCAACCGCACTGTGCGTCTGCTTCCGCCGTGGAGGATGGCCTACCATCTAGGCCCTCAGGCTGCCTCGGCACTGGAGTCCGATCAGGTGCAAGCGGTGGCTTATGAGACCATCAACACGATCCGAAACATTGGCCAGCGTTGGGACAAGCGCCGGGGGCTGTTGTCCATCTGGATATTGGGTATGTTCCCTCCTGGTCCGGAAACGGTGATCGTGATTCCCTATCGGCCAGGACCGGAGTCGGAGCGAGGGCCGGTGGTGGAGACGGGCTATTTTGGTTCCTTGGGCCCGGACCGCCTGCGCGTGCTGCCGCAGGTGATTTTGTTCCGAGGAGACGGGCGTTATCGTTCCAAAATCGGCGTGTCTCAGCGTCGGGTGCTTCCAGTGGCCGGAGCTGTGGATTTGCGCCGCAACACGCTCACTCTGGTCCAGTTCTCCATGCCCTCGGAGCCAGAAAAACACCTGTATGTGAACAATCTGTGGCATCTGCCGCAAAAGAAGCCCTATGTGGGCGATGTGTTCAACAGCTACAACGACGGTCCGACCGAGCCGGGAGCATCAGGGTTGGGCGGGTTCTTTGAACTAGAGACCCTCTCCCCCACTCGAGCCCTGGAACCCGGCGAAAGCCTGACTCATGTGCACCGCACCTTCCACATTCAAGCTCCCCAGGAGCGGTTGGACCGGATCGTTCAAGCGGTGCTGGGCGTAAGCTTGGAAACGATCCGCCGCGAGTTTTTACAGCAGCAGTAGGATTCCGCCCTGGCCGAAATGGGGGACACGCCCAAGTGAAGCTGCAAGCCGGGCTGTATCGACGCGCAACCTGCGGCTTGCGGCGCGTGCAAGATGCGCTGATTTCTTTTCAATGATTGAGCACAAGTGGAGGCGTGTTCTCTCAACTCCACTCCCGCAGCTAATGCTGCGGGCTCGCCTGGGGAGTTGCCGAACTGAAGCTGCGGGCTCGCTCAAGTCCCAAGACCCCTCATCCGGCCGATTGCTGTTGGAGGCGCTTTTGCACCTTGGCCCAAGTGTCTTTCAAGCTCACCGTGCGGTTGAAGACTAGTTTTTCGGGGGTGGAGTCAGGGTCAACGCAGAAGTATCCCAAGCGTTCAAACTGATAGCGCGTGCCGGGCTGGGCTCCTTGGACCGAGGGTTCTATGAAGCACTCGGGCAGCACTTCCAGGGAGTTGGGATTCAGGTAGTCCAGGAAAGTTTTGCCTTCTTCCACATTTTCCGGGTCGGGTTTGGTGAACAGGTGATTGTAGAGTCGCACTTGGGCACGGATGGCATGTCGGGCCGAGACCCAATGCAGCGTGGCCTTCACTTTTCGCCCATCGGGAGCGGCACCTCCTCGGGTGTTGGGATCATAAGTGCAACGCACTTCCACCACCTGATCGGTGGCCGGATCGCGGACCACCTCCACGCATTTGACAAAATACGCATAGCGGAGCCGCACTTCCCGACCCGGGGCCAGGCGGTAGTACTTGGGCGGCGGCTCCAGGCGGAAATCGTCCTGCTCAATGTAAAGCTCCCGACAAAACGGCACTGGTCGGGTGCCGGCTTGCGGGTCCTCGGGATTGTTGATCGCTTCCAGATATTCCACTTTGTCCTCCGGGTAGTTGACAATCACCAGCTTCAACGGTCGCAGCACGGCCATGACCCGAGGAGCCACCTTGTTCAAGTGTTCCCGAACGCAGTGCTCCAGCAAAGCAAGGTCCACCGTGCTGTTGAACTTGGCCACGCCGATGGTGTGGCAGAAGTTGCGAATGGCTTCGGGGGTGTAGCCTCGGCGGCGAAGTCCTCGCAAGGTGGGCATGCGCGGATCGTCCCAACCCCGCACATGACCCTCCTGAACCAACTGGAGCAGCTTGCGCTTGCTCATCACCGTGTAGGTGAGATTGAGTCGGGCAAACTCAATCTGTCGGGGATGATGCACCCCAAGCTGGTCCAAAAACCAGTCATAAAGCGGCCGGTGGTTCTCAAACTCCAAAGTGCAAATGGAGTGGGTGATTCCTTCAATGGAATCACACTGTCCGTGGGCCCAATCATAGGTGGGATAGATGCACCACTTGGTGCCGGTGCGGTGATGAGGGGCATGCAAGATGCGATACATCACCGGGTCGCGCATGTTGAGGTTAGGATGAGCCATGTCAATTTTGGCCCGAAGGGTGCGCGAGCCCTCGGGAAACTCTCCCCGACGCATCCGTTCAAACAGCTCCAGATTCTCCTCCACCGATCGGTTGCGCCAGGGACTTTCTCGGCCAGGGGTGGTCAGCGTGCCCCGGTACTGGCGAATCTCCTCAGGCGAAAGATCGCACACATAAGCCTTGCCTTTTTTGATCAGCTCCACGGCCCATTGGTAAAGCTGCTCAAAGTAGTCCGAAGCATAGTAAAAGCGATCTTCCCAATCGTAGCCCAACCACCGCACATCCTCTTTGATGGCCTCCACATATTCGGTGCTTTCGGTCAGGGGGTTGGTGTCGTCCATGCGGAGGTTGCATTTTCCGCCGTACTGTTGGGCCAGGGAAAAGTTCAACACGATGGCTTTGGCATGCCCGATGTGCAGATAGCCATTTGGCTCGGGAGGAAATCGGGTGTGCACCCCTTGGAACCGTCCCTGAGCCAAGTCCTGCTCAATGATCTGCTGGATGAAGTTCTTGCCACCTGAGATGTGCTCACTCATCGGTTCACTCCGTTGAAACCGCAAGAAGGTAAGATCTGCCCAGAGCCACGCTCCCAGGAGAACAGAACCAGGGGTGATTTATTGGTCGTTTTGGGACGAAGTAGTGGCAGGCAGTGGTTGGCGTCCGGCAAAACCGGCATCCAGCTCGTGCCAGTACATCACTTCCGGCTCGTCCAACTTCCAACACAGATAAACCACCCGACCGTCCATCCAACTGGGGAAGTCCACGAGTCCTTCGGGACCGTTTTTGGGTTCCACGCCTAGTTGGCGCAGTTCCTCTACATATTCTTGGATCTTTTGCACATCTTGTTCCAGCTCTTGCTGGATTTGTTCCAACTCTTCGCGGTAGATTTGGTTGTCCCGAGCAGGTCGAGCTTCCAGCAGGGCATGGACTCGAGCTCGTCGCTCGATCACCTCACGCGACAGCTCCGCCAAGTCCTTCACGATGGAGCGCACCAAGGGCAAGACCGCATTGGCTTCCTCCACCGTGAAAAGCTTGCGACCGTAATAAGGATGATCCTTGGGCAGTTGTACCGGCGCGGGGGTCATGGCATCACCTGTGCTTGGGAAAAGGGGCCCAGCCACTACTGGTTGGGACCTCCGTGCACCGGCTCCAGGATCGTTTTGGACTGAGCCACGGCGGCCGGGTTCAGCGTGGCTCGTCCCCAGGCTATTTCCAGCGGAAGTCGGGAAAAGTCCACGATGCATCCATCTCTACTGTAGCAGCTCAAGTCATGCGTGGCTCCCATGAAAATGCAGTCCACCGGGCACGGCTCCACGCACAGGGCACAAAACATGCACTTGGTGTAATCAATCGTGAAAGTCGTCACCCGAAACCCCTTCGCTCCCGGCACCCGTTCCTTGCCAATGTAAATACAGTCCACCGGACACGCCTTGGCACACTGATCGCAAGCAATGCAGGTGGTCAAATCATAGCGATGAAAGCCCCGATAGCGCGGCGCCACCGGAACCGGCAGCTCCGGATACACATACCGCTCCACGAAGGTGCGCCGGTCCGGATCATAGGTAATCAACCAGGTTCGCAGCGTGACCCACATCCCTTGGGCCACGGTGGTAACCGCCTCGTAAATATCGCGCAACCAGCGGGCAAATCCTCGCAGGGCATTCATCCTGGGCTCCTTCGGAAAAGCTAGCAAACACACGAGGAGCGGAGGCAACTCCCAACCTCAATGTAAGCGAAGGCTCCAGAGCTGACAAGCGGGCCCGGGAAAACCCCCTCTGCCCCTCTTTCCCAAGCCCTCCCGGTTTGGCCACAGCCCCTCCCCACCTGCGGACGATGGTTAGTGCAAGAAAGGGCCTCTTGCCCTGCCCCATCGGTTCCGCCTGGACTCCCCGGCTGCAAACGACTGGGAAACAAGATGAGCAAAGTCTTCGCCAGACTGGGGTTTTGGGTGCTTTTGCTCCTGGTAGGCTTGGGAAGCTGGTACTTAGGCCAGCAACCCACCGCCCACTGGCCTTCCTGGCTTCCTGCCTCCTGGGTTCCTGGAAACGCCTCTCCGTCCGCCCAGTCGCCGACTACCATCCGAATTGCGACTTTCAACATCCAAGTCTTCGGACAGGCCAAGCTCCGCAAAGAATCTGTCATGCGCATCCTGGCCCAAATCATCCGACGCTTCGATGTGGTAGCCATCCAGGAAATCCGCTCCAAACGCCAAAATGTGCTGCCCCGACTGCTGGAGTATGTAAACGCCGATGGAAGCCAATACGACTATGTGATCGGCCCTCGGTTGGGACGCAGCTCCAGCGCCGAACAATACGCTTTCGTTTTCAACACTCGGACCATACAAGTAGATCGCTCCACGGTACGTACGGTGATTGATCGGCAGGACCGGTTGCATCGGGAGCCGTTGGTGGCGCTGTTCCGCGTGCGAGGACCTCCCCCGGAGGAGGCTTTTACTTTCATGTTGGTCAACATCCACACTGACCCGGACGAAGTGCCCCAAGAGCTGGAAGCCCTAGCACAAGTGCTTCAAACCATCCGCCGCACCCCTCACCCTCTGACCGGCACCATGGAAGACGATGTGATTTTGCTGGGAGACCTGAACACCGATGCCCAACACTTGGGAGCTTTGGGCCGGTTCCCTTGGTTAATGGCCGCTTTAGAACATCAACCCACCAACACACGAAAAACGCATCAATACGACAATATTCTCTTTCACCGCGAGGCCACGATAGAGTTCACAGGCCGGGCCGGAGTGTTGGATGTGCAAAAAGAGTTCGGATTGACTCTGAAGCAGGCCCTGGAAGTTTCAGACCATCTGCCGGTTTGGGCCCAATTCAGCGCTTACGAAGGAGGTTCTGGCTCTCTCTTGACACAAAAACCCACTTCCTCTCGCCGCTAACCCCTGTAAATCTAAACAAAGACAAAAATTTAACGGCCCAGTTCCATTCACAAAAATTCACCCCTAACTTAACAAACGCAAAGCTAAACATAGCGATTAAACATGCCTTGCACACAGCAAACATATCTTCGCAGAAAGAGACTTATTTCTCACCAACCCGGTAATAGCCAGAAGCAAATACGCACGGCCTTATTAGTTTCAGACTGCAAACCACTTTCTTAGAAAAGACTTCAGAGCAGAATGGCACAACCAGCCCAAGTTTAGTTAGCCAAATCGCAACTTCCTGCGCTCGGAAAACCACAATCAGCACGCACCTCCAACGGGATACCTGCTTTGCTCTGGAATGATCTTTGCCGAGGGCTTTCCGATTTATCTCGCCTCAACCGAAATTATCAAATATCGCTAAAAAGCAAACCCTTCTGTTCTTTTTATGCGTCTTTGGTAAGGGAGGTGTTAGGGATAGGATTTGTGATTGGCATCCTCGGGGGGCGGCAGTGTTTCAGGAAGTGGGGTGGAAGGAGCGGTTTCAGGGGGACCAGGAGGGAGAGGGTGGGGAAACTCCTCGGCTTGAGGGTGATGGGAAAGGTGACGCATACGCCAACGGGTCTTGGCTTCCCCTTCGGCCGGAGTGGTGATCACATGGGGAGTGATCAGCAGGACCAACTCGGTTTTAATATCTTGATCGTATTCGCGTCGGAACAATCGGCCCACCACCGGCAGATCGCCCAGAACGGGCACCTTGGTCTGAGTGCGAGTTGTGCCTTCGCGGATTAGCCCTCCCACGGCAACGGTCATGCCGTCCTTAGCCACCACCGTGCCAAACAAGTTGGCCGTGTCTACAGTGTCAATGGGAAACTCCTGAATTTGCCCGTCTTGTCCGGCCACGGGAATTACCGCCCCTTCCTCATTGACCGTGGAAGAATCTTGACTGATAACAATGGTGACTGTGCGATCGGCGTTGATTTTAGGGATGAGAAACAAAGTGGTGCCAACATCACGAATTTCTGTAATTGGAGTGATTGCCGTAGCCGCAGCTCCAGTTGCCGGGGTGACGATATTGGTGTTCACGCTTCGCACCAGCACGCGCTCCTCGCCGACGAAGATTCGGGCTGGGCGGTTGTTGGAGGCTAAAAGCAAGGGCGTGGCCAAAGTTTTGATACGCCGCTCTTGTTCCAGCATCTGAATACGAGCTCGGATGTTATCATTGAGGAATTGATACACTAGAGTTCCACTTTCAAAAGCAAAGTTGCCCAGTCCTAACACATTTTGGGCAGCCGTGTTTGCACCGATCAGATAAGGATTGCGTTGATCCTGTTGAACAGCAGTGGGGCCTTGAGGACCGGAGGTATATTGGAGATCAAAAATAGATCGGAAGTTGTCATCCAGGGTCACTTCCAGGATTTTCATTTCAAGAAGCACCTGTGGGGTGGGTCGGTCCAGTTCCCAAACCAGGCGTTCAATGTCTTTCATGGTCTCGCGGTCTGCGGTGCGAACAATCACCAGGTTGTGCTGGCGGTTGATGGTGACATAGATGGGCGGTTCTTGCTGGGTGGCTTGTTGAACCAGTTGAGAGAGTTTTTCTTGTTGCTCTTGCTGTTGGAGTTGTTGGACTTGTTGTTGGAGTTGAGAGATTTGTTCGGGAGTAAGAGGTTCTTCGGGGCGTTGGCGTTGTTGGGGCTGGGTGCCTGGAGCGCCTGCTCCGGCCAGCCCGAACCCCCAAGGACTCAGGCCGCCCCAGGTTCCAAACCCAATGCCACCAAACCCCGGAAAGGCCCCAAAAAACCCCGGCCGGGAACACCTTCCCCCACCTGCGGCGAAGCCCGGGCCTGTGCCCAATGTTCCAAACCCACCCAAGGGGAATCCCGCTCCAGGAAATCCCCCCAGCCCCCCAAACGCTCCAAATGTGCCAAAACCTCCCAGCCCTGCCCCAAAACCCGTAAGCAAGTCATCATCATTGAGCGTTCGCAGCGACAGCACCACCCGAGGACCATACAAGTCCCGAATGGCCATCGCAACGCTCAGTGCATTAGGATGCAACAGTGTAAACACCCGCGTCACATCCTCGCGGTGAATGACCAGGTCTTTTTGATACTCCTCGGTGGTCATGAGCCGGATGGTGCGCGTTTGAGGATCCTCGCGGTACCATAGTCCGGCCACTTTGGCAATGGTTTCCAGGGCCTCAATGGTGCGCACATTTTGAAGAAAGAGTGTAACTTTCTTTTGCCCGGCTTCTTGGGTAGCCACGATGTTCAGTCCCGATAGCTCCGAAAGCAACCGCACGGCATCAGCCACCGGGGTTTGCTTCAGCTCCAGACGACGCAGCCGGTGTTCTTTGCCGCGTTGGAACGAATCAGCAGAAGCCGAAGGCGGTTGAGTGGAAGGGGGGACCTGAGCCAAAAGCTCCACCGGACCCAGGCACGCCAAGGCCCAAACTGTACCCAATCCCAGCGACATCCAACGCAAGGTGTGCATAGCTGGTGTTTCCCGTTGTGTTTGTTAGTGGAGGATCCGGGTAGTTTGGTCTTGCGGACTAATCAACACCACACCGGAAGATCCCACCTGTTGCACTCGGAAAGTTTGTTTCGCCTGTGGGGTGGCCAAGACCACCAGATCCCCGGGCCGAAGTACCCAAGTGTTCTCGTGGACACGAATCAAAGCAGCACTTTGGCCCTGGTGGTCCTCTACGACTGCTTCCACGCGCACGGAGCTAAGTTCTGTCTCGGGCAGGAAAACCTGTTGGGGAGTCGAGGAAGGGGGTTTTGCTTGGGAGGGCTGGGCTTGTCGGTTTGCCCTGCGGGCACGAATCGCTCGCAAGTGCCCTGACTTCCCTCTGTCAGCAAAAGAGCACGATTCGGAGTTGGAAAGCTGGGGGATGGGAAAGGCGGCCTGAGTTTGCGCTTTTGCGCGTTGGTCGTACCGGCGGAGTAACTCTTGTTTGACTTGTTGCACTTGCTCTGGGGTGGCGTTTTCCACGACCCAAGGACCGTCTATCTGGACTTTGGTCCGCGGCGCCTCGTCCTGCTCCATCTGCTCCTGGGGAAGCTCCTGTGAGGCCAGAAAGTTTTGCGCTCCTGTGCATCCTGCCAGCAGACACACCAGCAGCCACCAGCAGGTGCAAGCAAGTGGTGTGCGTTTGCAACTTGGAGCGTGTCCAGCGTCTAGGAACATGAACCGCTTTCCTGCAAGCAGTACTATCGCAAACCACAGAACCAGCCCCCTGGCGTGCACTGGCAGAATCGGCCACTGCTTGGAGAAACTTTGACGAATATGGCAACTTTAACGCCCCGAGCTTTGCCCAAGTTTGAACGGACACACAGAACCGCTAGGGGACGCATGTGGTGCAGTCATGCTATCGCCCGTCTAGTGCAACCAGAGCACAGGCCCTTGGACCCCCAATTGGAGCTGCACTCCTTGGAGAGTGATCTTCAGCACACGAGCTGCCAGAGTGCGGTTGCGATCTGTCAGCAGCAGTTCATCCCCCGGCCGGACAAACCAAACTTGGCCTTCTTGTTCAATCACGGCCAGAGCTTGCCCTTGGTCATCCAGGGCCCAGGCGCTGAGCCGCACTTTGGGAGGAAGGCCTTGTTGCCCTTGGGCCAAAGGAGCGGCCAGGGCAAAAGGATCGCGTGTGGCGGTGGTTTTGGGAGTGGACTTGGTCGGAACGGTGGTGGTTTTCTTCGGCGAGGTCTTTTGTCCCTCCTGGCTCCAAACCGGCTGGACGAACACCAGCACGCAGGCAAGTCCAAACCAAGCAGGTCGCATGGGGTTTTCCCTCAAGTGGCTAGCGGACGGTTCCCATCTGCATGATAGCTTGAAAGAACGCAAAGTACACAAATCCCACCACCGTACCCACGGTGAGAATCAACGCAGGCTCAATCCAGGCAC
>JAJRRR010000145.1 GCA_024279285.1 Planctomycetota bacterium | reverse complement strand
TCCCCAGGTTCAAATCCACCCGGGCCGGCCGGGAAACCGTGATCTTCTGGTACAAGTAGCACACGGCATAGTCCGAAACTTCGCCGAACCGCTTCAATGAGTGAACCCGACCAGGAGCCAGTTGAATTTGTTTCCATCGGGCTTGTTGTTCCTTGCCAGCATAGGTGGCCTGAAGGTCAATCTGTTTTTCCGGGGGGTGAGGAAATCCCAACCCTCGGTTTTCAAAAGGGCCGATGATCCACCATTGGGAGCTGAGCTGGACCACACCGCTAGCCTCTAGCGATGCTTCCAAAGTCTCCTGGCGCGTGGAACGCTTGACATAAACCAGGTCCTGTTGGGCCCAAGCCCAGGCGAAACCCACTTTCCACAAAACAAAAGCTGTCAACCAAACTGCAGGGCTGGGCCCCCGAGCAGGGCTGGGACAAAAAGTAGTCGGTTTGAAAGCCCAAGGGTTCATGGCTCACTTCCCAAAAACAACTGAAGCACGCGCAGCAGCGACACCTTCGGAGGCACAAACCAATAGCTCACTTCAAGCCGTCGGCGACCGGTTTGGGAATCCAAGGGGCACTCAAACACCAACCATCGCTTTTGGCCTTGGGTGGCCAGGTGCCATTGGGCCTGATGGGGGTCGTCCAAATCGGTGGAAATGGCCAGCAAAGCCAGCTTCTTGCCGTGGGAGATCAGCAGGATGCGATCTCCCGGCAAGCTCCACGGGGGCGAGTTCCAGGGCTGGGGTGGGCTTTGCCCGTCCCAGTGCCGCACCTCCCCTTGAACCTGCCATGCACAAAACCACAAGCGATGTCCGGCCGGGCCCTGCACCTGCACCTGGCGCACAATGCCCCAACTGGGCGAGTCGGACGAACCTCGCACTTGAGTAAACAGGGTTTCTACAAATCGGGTTTGTTTTTCCTCGGAGGAGTTTACCTGGGGACGGAGTGTGAAGTGGAAGCTGGGGCCTCGCAGACCTAACTCGTAGCCCAAAAAACGCACCCGACGCCGATAAAACCGAAACGGCTCGGCAGGCTGTGCTCCCAGGGTGGGATCCTTGGCCCGAGCTTCCCACTGAGGCATCGCCGTCCCAGGAGGGCTCACCTCCCAAGGATGTCCGGGCGGAGCGTGCCAAAATCGGGTGCCTTTGATTCCGGCCGGGCGTCCGCCTCGGGCAGTCCACACCGGGGTCATGTCCAGAAAATCGCCCTGCCACGCATAGCCCAAGCGGCACATCTGGGCGTCGTAAGCCAGGTGCACTGCCGAGGGAAACCGCACGCCCATCGCCCGAGGCGTCAGCTCCGGCAAAAAAGTGCGCACCACCACAGGGCGCTTGCTGGCTGCCACTTCCAACGGCGCCTGATCTTCCAAGCCATCGGGCAGGGGGAACTCCCGGGCCACGAGCAAGTAGTGCCAAATGGCCAACTGATGGGAGGCAGCCGAACCGCCTAGGATTTGTTGCAAGTTCGGAGGGGCCCGATTCCCACGAAACACCGTCGGCATGCGTGTGCCAGGCTGGATGCGTTGCGGGTCGGTCATCCAGCGACGGAACCAGGCGAAGTTGATCCTTTGGGCCACGCTGGTCAGCTCGGGGGCTCGGGTGCCGGTGGCCGCACGGCCCAAAAAATCATGACACCTTATGCACCCATACCCCGCCGCTCCCACCAGCACACGACCCCCTTCGGCCAGCTTGACATCCACCTGGGGACGAAACGGTTCTTGCTCCAAGGGATGGGCGTCCCAAGCAGCCAAAAGCTCAGGCAAATGCCGAATTCGCTTGGGATCAAACTGGGGCATGCGCAAAGCCATCCAGGGCCGGGCCCGACGACCCTCCAACAACACCCCTTTTAAGTATGCTCCCAACAGCTTCTCGCTCACTCCTTCCAGGGGCGGAGGGCTGACCTGTTCGGCGTTGGGCTCGGTTTGGGTTTTGAGGAGTTCCTCCAACACATTTTGAGCCAAGCCCCCTCGCCGCCCCCGGGCATGACAGCTCAAGCAGCGGAAACGCTTCACCAG
>JAJRRR010000144.1 GCA_024279285.1 Planctomycetota bacterium | reverse complement strand
TGGGGCCAGAATCACTCCGTAGGTAGGAGACAAAGGGCGGGGAGATTCCATCATACTTTCTGATCCTTTTGTACGCCACAGTGCCGCAACTGGGTAGAGAAAGTCCAGTTTGGGACCAAGTGCGCAAGGGAAGTTCGGTCCCTTTTTGCCAAAATCAACTTATAGAGCCGCTAAGGAGAAAAGTGGCCGCCTTGTTCTCAGGCTCCTTCCGACGACTGAGCCAGTTGGCGGAGTTTGGCGCGGGCGCGGGCCAGCAAGGGGCCCAGCGAGTTCTCGGCTATGCCGGTTGCGGAGCTGATCTCCCGATAGGACTTCCCCTCCAGGTGGAACATGCGGACCACTTCGGCTTCCTTGCCTTCCAAGTGTTCCAACAGGCGTTGCACCTGTTCCCGATCGGCGATTCGCTCTGTGGAGTCTTCCTGGTGTTGGGGCACAGCAGCCGAATGGAGCGGGCGCTTACGCTTGAGCAACTCCCGGACTACTATCCGTCGGGCAATCACGGTCAGATAGGTTGCCAGACTCGCCTTGCGACGGAACCGCCGCAGCAAAGCACAATCGTCCCGAAGTATCTCCACAAACACCTGACTACACAAGTCTTCTACATCCTGAGGGGTGAGCTGCACGGAACGGGTCTGGGCGGTGTGCTGCACCACATACTCAATCAGCCCAGAAAAACGATCCACAAACAACTCCCACGCTTCCCGCTGCCCTTGCAAGCAGCGGTCCAGCAGTTGGCGATCAATTTCGGACAGTGCCACAGCTTAACCCCCACGAGCTGACACACCCCGGTCTCCCCCCCTCCCAAGCCACCAGATGGGGCTTTGCTTTTATTGTATTCAGCCCTCCAGCATCGGAGCAAGAAAAGGCAACCTAGGGCCTGTTGTGGCAGAAGGCCTAGACTGTCAAGTTGGAGTGGCCACGGGCAGGATGCCACGATGTGCCTGCTTCCCTTTCGGCTTCTCTGGAGCGGAAGCGATGGTCAGCTTCAGGCTCCGTATTTGGTCAGCCGCCCTGCGTGGGCCAGAGCCAAGGGCATCAGATATTGGGCCTCGAATTGGCCCAACCCGCCACGCAGGGCTTCTTGCTCTCCAAAGCTCTGGCACCCATCCACCCGACAAGTCTTGGCCCAAAGCAACACCGGAACCGGATGCCAACTGTGGCTTCGCAACAGAGAGGGGGTGCTGTGATCGCCGGTGATGATCAGCACATCTGGTCCCAGCTCTAGGATGTGGGGAACGGCGGCGTCCAGCTCCTGGATTTTTTCCACTTTGGCCTCAAAGTTGCCGTCTTCGCCGGTGGAGTCGGTGTATTTGTAGTGCAGGAAGAAGAAGTCGTACTGCGGCCAGTGCTGGCGTAGGGTTTCCAACTGTTCTTGCAAGTTTTGGGGTTGTCCTAGCAGGTCCATGCCCACCAGCCGGGCCAAGCCGCGATACATGGGATAGACCGCCACGGCGGCAGCGCGCAGGCCATAGAGTTCTTTGTAGCTAGGCAAGTTGGGTCGGGCCGAAAACCCCCGCAAAGTCAGCCCGTTGGCCTGCGGCTCTCCAGCCAAAAGCTGGCGAGCCTGGCTGACAAACTGCGCAACAAGCTGAGCGGTTTTTTGACTTGGGGGATCGTTCCCCTGGGGCTCCAGGGGCGGAACCCCGGTGGCCTGAGGATCGGTGTCGTTGACCTGATCTCCCAGCCCACTTCCCCGCAACACCAACACAAAACGATGCTCCCGAACCGGCTCCACGAAAAGCTCCACTTCTGGGAGCCGGATGGTGCGCAGCTTTTCCACCAGGCGGCGACACTCAGCAGTGGGAATGCGGCCCGCGCGGCGATCCACAATCCGCCCCTGGGAGTCCAGCGTGCAGAAGTTGCCCCGAGCGGCAATGTCGCCCGGTTGAAGTTCAAACCCGATCCCGGTGGCTTCCAGCGCTCCTCGGCCAATGACAAACTCCAGCGGATCGTAGCCAAACAGAGCCAGATGCCCCGGCCCGCTCCCCGGGGTAATCCCCGGCTTGACCGGAATGCTCATTCCCAGAGTACCTTCTTGGGCCAAGCGGTCCATGTTGGGCGTGTGGGCCGTCTCTAGCTCAGTCTTTCCGCCGGGGGAAAGCGGAGCTCCTCCCAGCCCATCGGCCACCAACAACACTATCTTGCTCTCATTCGGTTCCACAAGCTGCTTGAGCACTTCGTGCCAGTGCATCCGAACTCTCCCTTGCAAAAAGGACTCTCTTCCCCCGTCCACCGAGGATTGATTGTCGCATCCTGGAGGGACTTGACAAGCAGGGGTATGCAGGAAGGACCAGCCATCAGGACAGAGAAGTTTTTGAGCTTTCTGGTTCCAGCCAGGGGGCGATCATGTTGCCGCACCAGGCGATCCATCGGGCCCAAGCAAACCACCACCAGCCAAACCCCACGGCTGCGACGACTTGGGCCAGCCGAAATGAAATCTCCCACAAATAACCCACCACCCATTCAAGTCCAACTAGCATGGCCAGGGGGACTAACCAAGTGGCCAACCACACCCCAGGACGCTTCCCAATTGTGGCAAAGACTTGGGGTTCCAAGGGGATGCCACCTTCTTTTACTTGAGATCCCAGAACCAAAGGAGTAAAGAGCCCGTAGGCACTCAGCAGCAAAAACAATCCGAACACCCACTTGGGCAAACAAACCAACAACACAAATCCCATACACGCCGCAGCCGCCGCGCCTAGCGTCAGATACCACACCACGGTCAAAGCATCAAAAACCCATTGACCCAGCTCAAACGGAGGGCCCTCGGTCAGCTCGGGACCAGAGCCGATCCCGGTTTCCACAATGTGAAAAAGCCATGCGGACAAAAAACCCAGAATGACCAACATGGTAAAAACAGAAAAGTAAAGTCCTCCGCCGGTGATCTTGCCGTCGGTGGCCAATCCCAACAGAACGCTGATGCCGATCAAACATCCTTCCAGGAGCAGATAAAAGAACATTCCACGCAGTGCGGCCAAGTTGCTCCAGGGAAAAGCCAACAGGTGCACCGGGATGTTCCAAGGGGGTGGAGGTTCCGGCTCAGGTTTGGAAGGAGCCGAAGGGCCCACTTCACCACGAACCGAAGGCGGCTCCGCAGGAGGACGCAATACCCGATCCAGCACTGCCGAACCGGTGCTTGCAGGTGGGGATGAAGGAGGTGAACTTTGGGCTGGTTGGGGAGCAGGCTCCACCACTTGGGCCGGGATGGGCTGAGAGGCGAATAAATCGTCCGAATCGGCAGGTGCAGCTTCGACAGGTGCAGGAGGGTCTTTTTGTGGAGCAGATGCGGCAGGAGCCACCCACGGCACACTCTCCCCGGCCACTCCCCACGGGTCTTCTTGAGGCATGGGCATCAGCACCTTTTGGCTGCACTCCGGGCAGGAGACTTCTTCGCCGGCTTTGTCCAACGGGGCCACCACTTGGGCTTCGCACCGAGGGCAAAGCGTGTGCACATGGCGCCGGCCCACCACCTTCTCGTCCTTCCACCATTCGTCGGGGGCCAGCGGGATGGGTTCCGGCTTGGGTTGGGGCTTGATGGCAGGAGGCGAAGGGGGCGAAGGCACCACCAGCTTGTGTCCGCAAAACTCGCAGGCCTTTTCCCGTCCCGTCTCGGTGGCCGAAAAATAATGCACAGTCTCACAGATCGGACAAACCACCTTCACCTGACCCGACGATTCGGCCATTGTCTCTGCTTCCCCGGGAAAGCGCCTCCTACGGCTTGCCGGAAACCGCCTGGCGCTCCAACAGGGCTGCCCAGTCCCGCTTCTGACCAGAAAGCTGAATCACAAACACCAGTGTATGCTCCCCTCGGCCCAGGATCAACGAAGTGCGTTCTTTCAGCTCTTGAGGCTGGCCATCCACCCAAAGCTGTACCCCTTGAGGCTCCGGCACTTGAAGCACTAAGGCAGTGCGTTGATCCAGGCTCACCCGGGTGCGAAGCACCGCCACTTCGTAGCCGGTTCGGCGAAGCTGCAACCGGGGCAACTCCTCCAACGGCACGCCCCCCTGGACGGTGCTATAAAGACGCTTCCAAACGAACTGCGGATCCGGAGTCGTGACCACCTGCATTCCAACGCGATGGATGCGGTGAATCACATGCCGACTGGGCAGGAGAGCTTCCCAGGTACGAATCCAGGAGCGGCGATCCACCTGGAAAGGTCCCAAGCGACCCAATTCATGCAAAAACCGCAGCAAATCCACCAGCTCACGATGGGTCATCTGTTCGGCCAGCCCCTCGGGCATCAGGGAGCGCCCCGGGGCCCGCTGCTCAATGCTCTCCTTGGGAATGCGGATCAACTGGTCGTTGGCATCACGGAGCACCAGCACCTGATCGTCTTCGCGCACGCGAATGCCGGTGTAGATTTTGCCGTTTTCGTCAATGACCACTTCGGAGTGGAAGTTTTCCTTGATGGCCTTGTTGGGCAGCAAGATGGCTTCCACCAGATAAGTCAATGGGGAGGCAGCCCCGATGGAGGTCAGATCAGGTCCCACACGCCCTCCAGCCCCGGCAATGGCGTGGCAGCGTTGGCAAGCCAAGTCCTCCCGACGATACACGCGCTGTCCCCGATAAGGATCGCCGTGTGCTAGGACTTCTTGAACCAGCATTTGGATCTGCTGGGGCGAGGGAGGCGCTTGAGCCTGACCCAATCCCCCTGCGGTCCGAAGTGCGGTTTCCAGCTCCGAGGGAAGTTGACCCAAGGTTTTGGCCACGCGCAGGCCCAACTTGGCTATGTCGGCAGGGAGCTTTTGCCCTTGGAGGGCCTGGGCCAGCAATTCGGCCCCGCCGCGCCGGGCAAGCAGAGTGCGGAAGATGGTCTGAGCTTGCCGTTCGCCGGGAGATTGGGCCAGCAGCTTCACTGCCCAGGCTGCGGCCACTTCCCCCCGGTGCGGCAAAAGTTCCCGAAGCAAGGTGCTTTTGAGTTCAAACTCTCCCGGAGAACCAAACACCTCCGCAGCCAGAGTTTCCAACTTTTGGGGAGCGATTTGGGCCAGGGCTTCTACCGCTGCCTGGCGCACCGGCAGCGGGGCTTGAGGGCGGAGTGCCCAACTCTTGACCTGCGGCCAAGCTGAGCGAATCTTCCACGCTCCGGCCAGCTTCAGCAAGGCAGCTCGCATTGGGGCCGAAATCCCCTGCTGGGTAAGCAGCTTTTCCACCTCCGACCGATCTACCGGAGGCACCACACGACGCGAGAGGGCTGCCTGGGCCAGTGCTTCCACCAGCCTGGCCCGTTGCCCCGGCTCCAAATCTCCTTTCAGGGCTTGTTCGTACACGGTGGCCAACTGCTGAGCAGTGCCGTGGCCAGCGACAAGCTGCAACAATCGCCCTTGTTGCTCCGGACCTGCCAGGGCCAAAAGCTTCAAAGCCACCGGCACCACGGCCGAGGAGTCCACCGCTTCCAGAGCAAACACCACAGCCGAAACAGGAAATTGCTTCAGGTTGGAAGTCTGGGCCAGTTCAGGCAACCACTCCTGCTGCGTGGCCCGAAACGCATGCCACAAAGCAAAGTCCAAATTGGCATCCAGTCCCTTGGAGTGAATCTGCACCAGCAGCTCAAATCCTCGCTTGTCTTGCCATTGGGCCAAGGCACAGGCGGCTTCCAGGCGCACCAAGGGATGTTCGTCCTGAGCGGCTTGGGCCAGCAGTTCATAGGGGTTGGCCATGCGGTGCAACATCTGACCCAACACGCGCACCCCGCCAGCTCGCACCCGAGGGTCGGAGCTGTCCAAAACCTGTCGCAAAAGCCCCAGCGGGCACTGGTCCCAACTTTGATAAAGCCACAAAGCTTCCAGTCGGAGCCGAGAGGCTTGAGGCCCCCGGAGCTGCTCCAGCCAACGCTTCAAAGCTGGCAGGACTGCCTGAGGGCCTCGTTGGCGAAGCACTTGGCGAGCGTGGTATCGGGTCAAGTCTTCTGGAGCTGCCAAAGCTTGGAGCAACTCCTCCACTGTGGCCGTGTTCCAATTGCGGCGAGGCAGCAGGGGTCGTCCTCGGGCCCGAAGACGCCATATCCGCCCGTGCTCGTGGTCCCGACGCGGGTCCCGAAAGTCCACCTCGCCGTGTTGAATAATCGGGTTGTACCAGTCAGCGATGTAGATGGCCCCATCCGGACCCATCTTCACATCCACCGGCCGAAAGGCCACATGGTTGGTTTTGATCAGCTCAGGCAGTTCTTTGGACAAAAACCCCGACCCGTGCTCCTGAACCCGAAACCGACAAACCCGGTGCGCCCGAAAATCACAGGTGACCAAATCTCCCACATACTCCGGTGGCAAGTGCCGCCCACTGAGCCGTTCCAGCCCACAGTGTTTGGGACTTCCGGGATTGAGGCCGCGGAGGATTTTTTGGGCTCCGGGAGCCGACACAAACACCGCGTGGGGAAAGATGTAGTTGATCCCTTCAAAGTAAGCTCCGTCGGTGGCGAACCACTGTCCGGTGGGCGTGTAGCAATGGCCCCAAGGGTTCACAAATCCCCGCACAAACACCTCCAGGCGTAGCGAAGGAGGATGGAACCGCCAAATGCCTCCTCCGCCCAAACGCTTTACCCCCCAAGGGGTTTCCACATGACTGTGGATGTAGATGGACTGGTTGAAGTACATCCATCCGTCGGGCCCCCAGCGGAAGGTGTGAATGATGTGATGCGTGTCTTCCGTTCCGAACCCACTCAGCACCACTTCGCGCCGGTCCGCCCGAAGATCCCCGTCGGTGTCTTCCAAAAACACCAATTCGGTGCTGTTGGCCACAAAGGCGCCGCGTCCCCAAGGCAACACGGCCGTGGGGATGAGCAGCCCTCGGGCAAACACCGTGCTGCGATCGGCCCGACCGTCACCATCCGTATCTTCCAGCACGATGATCTTGTCGTCTGGCTTCTGGCCGGGTTTGAGCTGCGGATAGACTTCGCTGGTGGCCACCCAAAGCCTTAAAACATCAGCCCCCAAGCGTTCTGTGACAGTTTGAGG
>JAJRRR010000143.1 GCA_024279285.1 Planctomycetota bacterium | reverse complement strand
GGTCTCCAGTCCCAACTTTTACGAAAACAGTCCTTTGCTAAGCTTCAACGGCCAGGTGCAAGCCACTTGTGGCGAAAGCTCTATGGTCACCATGCGCTATGCCGTGCAGTTCATTGCGGAGGCGGTGCGGCAGGGAAAGCCGTTTCTGGCTGTAGTGTGGTTTGGCAATCCACACTTGCCCCACATGGCCACCAAAGAGCTTCAATCTTTGTATGCCCAGTTGCCTTCTCGGGAGCGGAACTACTATGGCGAGATCACCGGGATAGATCGTGCCATGGGCTACTTGCTTCAGGAGCTGAATCGCTTGGGCGTGGCCGAAAACACGCTCATCTGGTACACCAGCGACAATGGACCTCGGCCCCCTGGCTCCACTGGAGGACTGCGAGGCATCAAAGGTTCGCTTTGGGAAGGTGGGATTCGGGTGCCGTGTGTCCTCTGGTGGCCGCGAGTGATTCGCTCGCCCAGGCGCGTCAACATCCCCTGCGGAACCGTGGACATCTTTCCCACTCTTGTGGAATTGGCTGGGGAGCAAGTGCCACAGGAGCTCGTGCTGGACGGAGAAAGTCTGGCAGATCTAATTTACGGTCGCCCTTGGCAACGCAAGCGAGGGCTGGGATTTTGGGTCTATCCGGTACCAGGGCGACCGGTCCGCAGCCGCCAAATCCTGGCCCAAATCCAACAAGCCCAACGCCAAGGCAAGCCCTTGGACAAGCTAGGTCTGAACGATCGTCCCAACATCCAACGCCCCTTCACCACCGAAGACCTCCAACGCGGACACGCCGCCTGGATCCAGGGTCCTTGGAAACTCCATCGCTTGGTCAGCAAAGGTCAAGTGCGATGGGAACTTTACCACCTCCAGCGCGACCCTGCCGAAAAGCACAACCTGGCTTCCCAACGCTCTCAAACTGTTAAGCAACTTCGCCAGCAGCTCCACCAATGGATGCTCAGCGTCCAACGAAGCATCAATGGGCACGACTACCAGTTCCCCAGCCGTGTTGAGGACCGCTAGCCACGCCCGTTTCCACGCGCCACAAGAGGCAGGTCGCAACTTGCCAGTGGTACGCAGCCAGCCGCACGCTGCTTCAGCCAAAAGGCCGACCAGGATATACTTGAGCACGGACTCAGGAAGCCTCTTAGCTTTTTAGGGAGTGCGGCGACGATGCGGAACACATGTGGACTGATCCTTGGGGCGATCCTCTGGATAGCCATGAGCGAGGGCACACTCCAGGCCGATTATCCCATCCAGCCGGTTCCCTTTACCCAGGTGAAACTTCAGGGAGGATTTTGGGCCAGGCGGATTGAAATCAATCGGCGTGTGACGGTTTGGAGTGTGTTTCGCAAATGCGAGCAGACCGGCCGGATTGACAATTTTGCCGTGGCCGGGGGGCTCAAAAAGGGAGGGTTTCGGGGCATTTTCTTCAACGACTCGGATGTGTTCAAAGCCATCGAAGGAGCGGCCTACACCTTGGCGGCTCATCCCGATCCCAAGCTGGAGGCTTATGTTGATTCGGTTATTGACAAAATCGCCGCTGCCCAGGAACCCGACGGATACCTCTACACCGCCCGAACCATCAACGATCCCAACTATCGCTACCCCGGCCGCGAAGCCCGATGGTCCCATCTGGCCCATGGGCACGAACTTTACAATGTCGGCCACTTGTACGAAGCAGCCGTTGCTTACTGGCAAGCCACCGGCAAAGACAAACTGCTGCAAGTGGCCCTGAAAAACGCCGATTTGATCTGTCGGGTGTTTGGCCCTGGACCCAATCAACGCAAGGATGTGCCGGGCCACGAGGAGATAGAGATCGGACTGGTGAAGCTCTATCGGGCCACGGGAAACCGCAAATATCTGGAGCAGGCCAAGTTTTTTGTGGACATGCGAGGACGAGCCGACATCCGGGGAAAAACTTACGGCTCCTACTGCCAGGACCACAAGCCCGTGGTGGAACAGACTGAAGCGGTGGGCCATGCAGTTCGGGCCGGATACCTCTATGCCGCCGTGGCCGACCTGGCCGCCTTGACCGGCGATCCAGACTACAGAAAAGCCATTGACCGTATCTGGAACGACATCGTCAGCCGACGCATGTATTTGACCGGAGGTGTGGGAGCCCGACGCTCCGGGGAAGCCTTCGGCAAGCCCTACGAGCTGCCCAACGAAACCGCTTACAACGAAACTTGTGCCGCCATCGCTCAAGCCCTGTTCAACCACCGCATGTTTCTCCTGCACGGAGATGCCAAGTACATCGATGTGCTGGAGCGGATTCTTTACAACGGTTTTTTGGTAGGAGTGGGCCTGGATGGGGAACACTACTTCTATCCCAACCCCTTGGCTTGTGATGGCCAAACCCCGTTTAACCAAGGCGTGTTGGGTCGCAGCCCTTGGTTCTCGTGTGCTTGCTGCCCGGTGAACATCGTCCGCTTTGTCCCCTCCGTGCCCGGGATGTTCTACGGCGTGCGAGGGCGGACGATTTATGTGAACCTCTACGACCAAGGCGAGGCACAAATCCCCCTGGAAGGCCAGGTGGTCCGCATTGGACAAAAGACCCAATATCCCTGGCAGGGCAAAGTGGAGCTTACCCTGGACCCTGGTCAACCGCGGGAGTTTGAGCTGCGTTTGCGTCTGCCTGGTTGGGTCCGCGGTCAGGTGTTGCCCAGTGATCTTTACCGCTTTGATCCTCCAGGAGAAGGTCGTTGGCAACTGCGGATCAACGGCCAGCAGGTTCAACCGCCTGTGGAGCGAGGCTACCTGGTACTCAAGCGGCGTTGGCAGCCGGGAGATCGGGTGGTGCTGGAGTTTGCCATGCCAGTGCGTCGGGTTTGGGCCCATCCTAAGGTGGAAGCAGACCGGGGACGCCTGGCTTGGCAACGCGGTCCGATCGTCTATTGCCTGGAAGGCGTGGACCACGACGGCGAAGTGCTCAATCTGGTGGTGAGCCCTCAGGTGGAGCTTCAGGCCCAATGGCGGCCCGATTGGTTTGACGGCGTGGTGATCCTCCAGGGGGAAGCCAAGCGAGTGCGGTATGACCTGCAAGGCCAGCGGCACTTGGAGGAGGTGAAGCTTACGGCAATTCCCTACTATGCTTGGGCCCATCGCGAAGTGGGCCAAATGACCGTCTGGGTACCCACTGGGCCCGAGTTGATCCCTCGCCCGCCCAAACCGACTTTGGCCTCGTTGAGTCGTGTTCGGGCTTCCCATACTTGGGTTTCCGACACCCCCAGGGCGGTCAATGATCTCAAAGAGCCCAAGCACTCCGGGGACCACTCCATTCCTCGGCACACTTGGTGGCCCCGTCGGGGCACGCGCGAGTGGATTCAACTGGAGTTCCCTCGTCCGGCTCGGGTGAAGGCGGTTCGGGTCTATTGGTTTGACGACACCGGACGCGGTCAGTGCCGAGTGCCTCAAAGCTGGCGGTTGCTTTATCGCCAAGGGAACCGCTGGGTGCCGGTGAAGAACCTCACGCCTTACACCGTAGATCAGGACCGATACAACGAAGTTCGTTTCGAGCCGGTCCAAACCACAGCTTTAAGAATTGAGGTCCAACTGCGACCCGGATTCAGCGGCGGAGTGCTGGAGTGGCAAGTGGAGCCAGCCGAGCGATGAACCTTGGCGTGCGTCTTGCGGCCTGCGACTTGCGGCGACCGGGAAAAGCGTCGGTTCTTGTTTTGGCGTTTCATCGCAATGGAAGCATGTTTGGTTGTCCTTCTCCTCCTTTCACGCCCCCAGTTCCCCTCGCCCATTTCTCCCAGCCTTCACTCCTACGGTCTCCCCCGAGCTAAAGCTTGGGGCTTGTCGAGATTCGGCGCGTGGTGTGCGACATGGCTTTTGCTGCGCGTAAAAGTGGCCGTGAGGCTGGGCTGTGGCACTCTTGCTTTGTGGCCAAGAACAGCCCAAGTGTCCAGCAAAAGTTCGGAAAAGCGCCCCAAACAAGGGCTGCAAATCCAATCCGGCGGAGAGGTTTAAGGTCCATTTTCCGGATCCAGTTGAGACCGGGCAAGCCCGAGGACTTGTTCTCCAGGGGACCTGCATGGATACGGTTGCACAAGCGCGACACGCAAATCCTGTTCTGTCCATGGGCTCAAAAGCTAGCACTTACTTGGTGTGAAGTTCCAAGCTGTTGGGGTGCCAAGCTTCCGAACCCAGGAGCTGGGCAACCGGACAATTCCACACAATTGGACTTTCCGGTTAGGAGTGTGCGTTTGGTGCGGGAAATGAGGGCCTGCGATCTCCGGACAGTTTTTTGACCCCTTCGGAACCGTGGTCTATATTCCAAAAGGGCAAGAAGCATCGGAAGCTGGCTTGCCGCCTCAGGTGTCGGTGCTCTGATGTGAAGTCGTGGGCGCGCAAGGAGGGGTGGCCCACGCAACCTCCCCTTGTGCGGAACAGACTTCTATGAGGCGATCCAGAACCCTCGGGCAATGGTGGTGGGTTTGGGTTCTTGGCACTTGGCTTCTGGGAGTTTGTTGGGCGTGGGCAGAGCCAACACAGGGCTCCTCTTCGGTTCAAACTACTCCTCAGGTTCTCAGTGTAGAGGCCCTGCTCCAACAGGGCCAGCAACTGGAGCAGCAGCGTAAATGGGCTCAAGCCACTGCTCACTATGAACGGGCTCTGCGGCAGTTTCCCAACAACATTCATCTTCGTGCCCGATTCCAAATCGCCCGAAAACACTACGACCTGAACCGGCGCTACCACGATGTTTCGTTCCTGGAAGCCCTGCGCCGATTGAGTCAGGACGATGCTTATCGCTTGCTGGACGAAGTGTTGCTCAAGCTCCAAGCCCATTATGTAGAACCCATCCATTGGCGTCGCTTGCTGCATCAAGGAACCACGGCGTTGGCCGTGGCGCTGGAGGAACCGATTTTTTGCCAGCGCCATCACTTGCAGTGGCTTACGCCTGCCAAGCGCGAGGAGTTTTTGCGTCGCTTGCGGCAGCATTTGGCTACGATTTCGGTGCGAACTCGGGCAGATGTGGCTCGTGGGGTTCGGGAGGCGGCTGTGTTGGCCCGGGACCAATTGCAACTCCGCAGTGTCCCGGTGGTGTTGGAATACATCTGCGGGATGGCCGGTTCCCTGGACCGCTACAGCGCCTATCTGACCAGAAGCGAACTGGAAGACATCTATGCCCAAATTGACGGCAACTTTGTCGGACTGGGCGTGGAGCTGAAAACGCTGGAAACAGGGTTGTTGATTCTTCGGGTCATCCCGGGCTCACCGGCTCAGGAGTCGGGCTTGCAGCCCGGGGACTTGATCGTCCGCATCGACGGCAAGCCCATCACTGCTCAGAACAAAGACGACGCTCCTTATTGGCTTCAAGGCCCCCCGGGTAGCACGGTCCAACTGGAGCTGACCCG
>JAJRRR010000142.1 GCA_024279285.1 Planctomycetota bacterium | reverse complement strand
CAGCCGTTGGAATCACAATCCGCCACCAGCCGATCCCCTTGGGGATACTCGCCCACTGGCACCGTGCGCAGCCGAGGCACCACGGCATCACTGGTCGCATCGGCCGGAAGCGTGGCCACATTGGCAAAGATGGTTTGCGAAAGAGCGACTTTGATCCAAGTGCGGTGGCTCCAATCCTGAGCCCAATGGCGCAAAAATCGCAGTTGTCGGGGTCCCAACAGATGGGCCGACCGCACATCGGCTTGCAACGCCGGGTCAAACTCCCGGTTCTGGAACCATCCGTTGATGACTTTTCCCTCGGGCAACAGCACTGCCGGAGGGGATTTCCACTTGCGATCTTCCAACACGGCAAAGCTCACACCGGCGTAGTCCACTTGGGTGTAATAGACAGTAATTCCCTGGAGCACGGGAGTGGGATCGTAGGGATCGGGCAAGTGGCTCGTCTGGGTGGCTTGTACCGCGTTGACAAACTCCGGAGGCATTTTGTAGCCGCCGGAGTCTTGGGCCCTTTGACCAAATCCAGGCCGGGTGCGCTTGCCCCCTGCTCCCCAAAGGTTGCCGTGATAGACATCGTGGTCGTCGGGGATGGTCACGGTGGGCCGATCCCGGGTCAGCTCCCTAAAAGCCCAGCACCAGCGATACCACTTGTCCAGGTAGTCCAACACAGCCATTTGCAACGGTTGGTATTGAACTCCGGTCAGATCCCCCTCATAAACCTGGTCTCCGGCAAAGAATAGAAAGTCCGGATCGTGGTACTTGACCGCTTTGATCAGATCGTTGTGAGGGAACCAGATGCCTTGGTGATTCCAGTGCAAATCTCCGGTGAAGATCTTCTGACAGGAAAAGGCGGCAATGACAAACTCCTCCTTGTCCCAAGGCTCGCGGCGAATGGTCCCTGGGTAGTAAAAAGTTTCGGCCGAACCGTCTGCATGGCGGAGGCGATACACCACCCGATAGGGCCAGTTGCGGCTGCTGTCCCAGTCGGAGACCCGAAAAGTGATCGTGTAGCTCAGTGGTCGTAGAGTTCCTTGAGCTACGGTTTTCCAACCTTGGGAGGTTTTCACCTGCAGCACGGCGGTCTTTTCGTCCTCGGGGCCCAGGGGGGGCATTTGAGCCGTGAGTTTGAGCATTCCCCGGCTGAGGGTGTACTGGGTGGCCAGAATAGGGCCATTTCGCCGCTTTCGGTCCACACGCACTTTGCTTCCCCAGATGCGCCACGGGCCAAACCAATAGCCCAACTTCCCGCCTCGAGGTGTGAGGTGCGAAACCAGCGCCACGGATCCGTCGGCGTATTGGGCCGGAAGATCGGGCACTTTCAACTGGGCTAGCGGTTTGCCTTGTGGGGTGAGGGCCGAAAGCACGGCGGTGTACTTTCCATCTGGCTGGCTACGCAACAGCAAGTGGAGTCGGACCCGAGGGGGGAGCTTCCCACCGGGAATCTGAGCCTTCGTAGAGCTTAAGGCAGGGGTGTCTTTGGCCGACACGGGGCCCAAGATATGCCACGGACTCCCGACTCGGCTGCGACGACTAAAGTCGTAGATGGCCAAGCGTCCCGTGCCGGTCACCACGCACAGCATTCCGCCATCAGGAGCTGGCCGATGCTGGACCAGGGCGCTGAGGCGATAGTCCACATGGGGCCCCCCGGCTCCGACGAGAAAACCGGCCCAAGTGCGATCCGT
>JAJRRR010000141.1 GCA_024279285.1 Planctomycetota bacterium | reverse complement strand
GCACCTTCACGCCCACTTGGCGCGCTGCCCGCTCCAGCAGCGGCACGGCCCGGTCCCAAATCCCCAAAAAACCTATCTCCCCAGCTCCGGAATCCTCCGCCGCCAGAGCATTTGTTCCGTGCAGGCTCAAAAGTGCTGCAACCACCAGCGGGGCTAACCACCAAGGTTTGGGCATGGTGTTCTTCAGGTTTTGCGGAGCAAGGGGGAGGAGTCCGGTGCATCAGCGGCACTGGATTGTTCGGCCTTTAAGGGAGATTCTATTTCGTGGCACAAGCGGGGGACAGGGAACCTTCAGCCCCCGGAGGCTCGTTGGGCGTGGAACATCTTGCGCAATAGCCAGATTTCCCCACTGTGGCAGGCTTCGTCGTGCAGGGCGTGCACGATGGCCCGACGCACGCTTTGCTGCGGATGGCGACGATCCGGAGCCGAGAGCTGCTCGGGTCCAAGCTGAGCAAACACCCCACGCCATCGCTGGTGCTGTTGCCGCAGATGCTCTCGCACTTGTTCCCAAGGGGGCCAGGCATCCGGAGGCACGCGCCCAGGGCGGCTTTCCCAACTAAACAGTTCAAACCACCCCGAGGGCAACTGCTCCGGGCAGCCCAAGGCCCAAGCCACCAGACACTCCACCATCGTGTAGCAGTGCCCAGCGTGCCAAAGCACCGTGTTATGGAGTCCCGGGGCGTGAAAATGAGCCTCTTGCTCTCCCACTCCTTGCAAAAGCGTCAAGGTGCGCATGCGCACTTCGTCCCACAGGACAACCAGAGTTTGGCTCATTTGTGCGGTTTCCCCAAACGAAGCGGTTTAATCGGGTGGGTTTTGTTCGCCAGGGTCAAGTTTGCAAAAAGCCCAGCACTTGGCCTTCTTGCACGGGATGGTCTTCGGGCACGAGGATTTGCACCAGTTTTCCCGACACTGGCGCCGGCACCTCCACCACTGCCGGACCGCACAACAACTCCACGATCCGTTCCCCTTGGTTGACCATGCTACCGGGAGGGACCAACCAGAGGGTCAACCGGATCGGTTCTCCGATGTCCAACGAAGGTACTTGCACGGCCACGCGCATGGGGAGGAGAAACCTTCGGGGTAGCTTGACGGCCGCTTGCCTTACAAACCAAGATAAAGTTTTGGTTCCCGCCGGAGAACCTCCCACCTGATTTTGTCCGTGCCAAGTCAGCCGCCTCGGTGTGCGGCTCCCGCAAAAACTATCCTGTGAATCAGAAAGGACCCCATCGGCATGAGCTATCCGCGTTTGGGAGTGTGGTTCATTGGGGCCAAGGGGGGAGTGGCTACCACAGCCACCTTGGGCTGGGCGGCGTTGAAGCAGGGTCTGGTGCCCCCCACCGCCCTGGTGAGCCAGTTGCCCCAGTTCGCCTCTTTGGACCTGATTCCTTGGGACTACTGGACCATCGGGGGGCACGAAATCCGCCAAACCACCCTGGTGGCCGAAGCGCTCCGCTTGGCCGAAAACCGCACCTTCTCCAAAGAGTTGGTTCACGCTTGCCAGGAGGAGCTGGAGGCTCTGGAGGGAAACTACCGCTGGGGAACCTTGTATCAAGTCGGGCCTACCATCCAGCGCCTGGCCAGCCAGCCGTGTTTGCAAATCCGCGAAAACGCTGCGGAAGCCTTTGGGCGCATTCGGGAAGACCTGCGGGAATTTGCCCAAACCCACCGCTTGGATCATGTGGTGGTGGTCAATGTGGCTTCCACCGAGCCTAAGCCTCAGTTGCCCACGGTTCCGGAGACTTGGGAACAACTGCATCAGCAGTTTCAGCAACCTCAGTGTCCTTGGCCGGCCAGTGTCATCTACGCCGCGGCGGCGTTGGAGTTGGGATACTCGTACATCAACTTCACTCCCTCTTTGGGCAGTTCTTTGCCGTCCCTGGACCATCTGGCCCAACTGCGTCGCACGCGGCACATGGGCTACGACGGCAAAACCGGCGAAACCCTGCTCAAAAGCGTCTTGGCGCCCATGTTCGCCAAACGCAACTTGGAAGTGATGAGCTGGGTGGGCCATAACATCTTTGGCAACATGGACGGTCGGGTGCTGGACGACCCCCAAAACAAACAAGCCAAGCTCACCAGCAAAGATCGCTTGATTCGGCACATTTTGGGCTATGCCCCGCAAACCCTGGTCTCCATTGAGTACATAGAAAGCCTGGGCGACTGGAAGACCGCCTGGGATCACATTCACTTTCGGGGGTTTTTGGGCGTGCCGATGGTGATGCAGTTTATCTGGCAGGGGTCCGACTCGCTGCTGGCGGCTCCGTTGGTGCTGGATTTGGTGCGATTTACAGAGCGGGCAAATCGGGCCGGTCATGTGGGCCGAATGGAGTTTCTGGCCAGTTTTTTCAAGAGCCCCTTGGGAGTGGAGGAGCATGACTTTTTTGAACAATTTCGCATGCTTCACCGTTGGGCCCAACAGGTGGCCCAAACCGCTGCCTCCCAAGTGCCTGCCGACTCGGCACCTTTTGCTCCCCAGCAACACAGGTCATAATCACATGCAGAGCCGAGGTTCATTCTGAAACAAAATCAGGTGCTACGATGCCCCAAGACTCGCTTTCTGCTGGCTTGTCCCGAACCAATTCCGCAGATGGTTCTGGAGCCCCGGTACGATCTTCCCAGGTGGATCAGCAGCGGATTGCCCGTGCAGTGCGGGAAATCCTGCTGGCCATTGGCGAGGATCCGGATCGGGAAGGGCTGCGTGAAACTCCCCAACGCGTGGCCCGAATGTACGCCGAGCTTTTTGCCGGTCTGCACGCCCGACCGGAAGTGCATCTGCAAAAGTTCTTCACCGAAAAATATGACGAAATCGTCCTGGTCAAAGACATCTCCTTCAACAGCATGTGCGAACATCACCTGCTGCCCTTTATGGGCAAGGCCCACATTGCCTATCTGCCCGATGGGCGAGTGGTAGGCTTGAGCAAACTGGCCCGGGTTGTGGAAGACATCTCCCGTCGCCCTCAAGTGCAGGAGCGCATGACCGAACAAATCGCCGATCTACTCATGAGCCAGCTTCAAGCCAAAGGGGTAGCCGTGGTCATTGAAGCAGTGCACACTTGCATGGTCATCCGCGGGGTGCGGAAGCCCGAGAGCCTGTGCGTGACTTCGGCCATGCGAGGCATCTTCCGCTACAATCAGTCCACCCGTTCCGAAGTGCTGGCCCTGATCTACGGAAATCGCACTTAGTCCTCTGTTGGCTCCAAGCGGCTCTGGAAGCCAGTTTCAGGGAGTGGGATGCCGTGTTGTTGCTGATCAAGTTTGCCGCTCAGTTGGCTTGGGGGCTGGCTTGCTCGTTGCTGAGCGTGCCCGTGAGCTGGGTGCAGTTAGAGTTTTTCCGAGTGCACAGCTATGTGGTGTTGGGCCTGGGAGCTCTGGTGGCCGGGTTGGCCCCTTTGGTTTCTTTGT
Organism: Planctomycetota bacterium; assembly: GCA_024279285.1. Lineage (GTDB taxonomy): Bacteria > Planctomycetota > Planctomycetia > Pirellulales > S012-138 > S012-138. The sequence continues at coordinate 16,453 of JAJRRR010000141.1, read as the reverse complement.
CTTGGGGTCTGACTTTGGGAGCTCTGGTGGCCGGGGCAAGTTATGTGGCTTCGTTGATGTTTGCCTTTGGACTGGCTCGCACGGGAAAAACACTGCTGGCCATCTGCGCCTTGGCTGCACTAGCTGCTGCAATGAACTCCTGGAACCTGCCAACCGAAGAAAACCTCGTTTGGGTACAAGCCCTGGGTGAGTCGGCCCTCGCAGGACTGGTTCCCGGGGCGGCTCTGGTGGCCATGCTGTTGGGCCACTGGTACTTGAACTGGCCCGGTATGAAACTCCAGCCCTTGAAACTGCTCATCGGCTGGTGTGCAGGAGTGTTGGGGCTACGGGTGATGTGGACGCTAGGCTGGTGGCTGGCCGCTGGAGAAGGATTCAACGCCTGGGACATCTTCTGGCTGCTGCGCGTAGCGGCCGGACTGATTGCCCCTTGGCCGCTTTTGTGGATGAGTTGGCAAACGCTCAAAATCCCCAACACCCAAAGCGCCACAGGCATCCTCTATGTGGTGGTGATTCTGACCCTTTTGGGCGAACTGTGCGCCACTTTGATCGGTGTTTGATCCAAAGAGGAGGAGCCTTCGGCCGGGAGGGTTTTCCCTTCTGGGGAGGTACGCCCGCCCAAGCGGGCAAAAGCCCGAGGAAGAAAACAAACCTCGTTCCCAGAAACGAAAAGCCCTGACTCTCCGGCCAGGGCTTTCCTGCACTTCCCCTCTCTTTGTTCCCCGAGTTAGGCCCGGCAGGATTCGAACCTGCGACCAAGGGATTATGAGTCCCCTGCTCTACCGCTGAGCTACGGGCCCTCGGAGTTTGGAGGATTCCAGCTCGGATGCTGGCTGGAGTTGGGGAAATCTTGGCGGACCAAACTCCTGGCTCTCACCCCACATACATTGTACCAGGAAGGTGGAAACCAGCGTGGGCCGCATTCTGGACGAATTATAGGCCAGTTCCCAAGCAGGGGGAAGTTGGCCCACTACACCCCAGAAAGGACCAGGGGCTTAGGCACGGAATCACTCTCTAGCAGGCCACCTGGGAAATTACAGCCACCCGTGTTGACGATACCACTGGGCGGTTTGCTCCAGGCGTTGCTGAAGCGAGGCCCCGGGTTGCCAGTGGAGTTGCTCATGGGCTCGGGCGGGATCGCAGGTCCAGCATCCGGCGCAGGCTTCGCGGGCTTTGTCCAGGTTGAAGATCAGCGGTTGGCGTCGCACTCTTGCCCAGGCTTCGGCCCCCAAGGCACTCAGGAAAGTGATTGCTCCGGGCACGCGCAGCACCAGCACGCGCTTCCGACCCAGGGCCTGGCCGATCATTCGGCCTAGTTGGTCGTAGCCAGGATGCTCCGAAGCGGCCAGGAAATAGATGCCCTGGCTGGAATCAGGTTGTGGCTGAAGCCGTTTTCCCTCTCTGGCCGCCGCCAGTAGCCCCTGGACCAGGTCTTCCACATGCACCAACGACATGCGGGGCACGCGCCAAGTGGGGACCAGATGGACTCCCCAGCGAGCGATGGGCCGGAACATTTCCAGCACATCGCGGTCCTCGGGTCCAAACACAATCGGCGGGCGAACGATCGTCAGCGGAACCTGCGCTGCCCAACGCCGGGCGGCTTCCTCTGCGGCCAGTTTGCTGCGCCCATAGTGCGAAACCGGCTGGCAGGGATCCTGTTCGCTGCGGAGCCGGTCTGGAGGGCTTGGACCAGCAGCAGCCAAGGAGGAAACCAGCACCACTGTGGGCGGCGGGTCCGTTTGGGCGCAGACCCTCAACAGCGACTCGGTCCCCTGCACATTGACCCGATAAAAATCCTCTGCCCGAAACGCCTTGAGCGTGCCGGCCAGATGGAAAACCCACTCGGCACGACGCACTGCTTCTGCCCAAGGGGCCGGATCTTCCAGCGTGCCCTGGACCAGCTCCGCATCCAGGTCCTGAAGCGCTTGAGCCCGATTCGGCGAACGATAAAGACATGCTACCTGATGGCCTTCGTGGACCAGGGTCCGAACCAGGTGGCGCCCAATGAAACCTGTGCTTCCGGTGACGAAGACGCGCATTTGCCCTCGGGCCAGAAACGGCGGACATACTCAGGCTCCAGCTTTCAGGAGCCTGCTTTCAACATGCTCTCCGATCCGGGAAAACACAAGGGGCCGCACACTATCCGCCGCCAGGCAATTCTTCCGCCTGCAAATCCAGCCCGGGAGCTCCAGGACGCTGAAGGTCGTAGACCACGATCGGTTCGGCAGCGTAGTTAGCCGCAGGGTTGGCCAGTCGGGCGCGGTTGACCGCACGATCCCGAGCATTGTCATCTGGGCGCAGAATCTCGTGCATGCGGTGATGATATTGGGCTTTCTGTTTGTCTTCCAGGTGGGTGTAGATTTGATAGAGGTTGTAGTGGGCGGTGAGGTTGTCCGGGTCCAGTTCCAAGGAGCGTTGGAACACCTGGGCGGCTTCCAGCAGCAGTTGGCGCTGTTTATCGCGTTGCTGCGGATGCCAGAACAGTTTGGCGTGGTTGAACAAGGTCAAGCCTAGTTCGTTGATCACCACATTGTCTTTGCTGAAGTCAAACCCACGGCGGCGAAGCTCCTCGTAGCGGTCTTCCAGGATACTTCGGAACGCCAAGGAGGCTTCGCGCCACCGACCTAATCCTTTGTAAATCTGCCCTTGGATCCAGGCCACCAGCCACCGGGGAGCGGGGGGCTTGGCCCGTTTGGCCCGAAGCAGAGCAGCTTGGGCATCCTCCCACTGCCCTCTGGCCAGATAGACACGGGCCTGATTCAGCGCTCCGTCCCAACGCCCTAGCTTCTCCACCTGTTCAAATGCCCGCAAGGCCAGCTTCAACTGTCCGTATTTGCCGGCCTTCTGCACTTGCAGCAGAAGTCCGATACCGAAATCATTCCATCGCTGCCAGGTTGGGATGGGAGACTTTTGTTCGGTAGCCACCACGCGTGCGTCGGCTTGTTGAGGACCACCCACGGGCAGCTCTACTCGATCTTCGGCCAGCAGCGTGATGGGCAAGTCAATTTTGTACTTGGGACCAAACACATAGCGCATATAGGTCAAGTCAAACTTGCGATAGTGCACTTTGGCTTCCACGGTGATTTTCTGGCCGTACAGCTCTGGGTCGTCCGGCACGCGGAAGCGGTAGTGGACCACTTGGGCCGAACCGGGAGGAATCTGATGGTTGTAAAGCGGCACGAAGATGTCTTCGGCATTGCGTCGGTCGATCCGATTTCCGTGCCGGTCCAGCATGTAAACATTCAAAAAGTGCGACCAAGGGTCCACGCGCCCTTCGGGATCCAAAGCCCCACTTCGGCCGATGATCCGATCTCCGGCCCGAACGATCACCTCCACCCAAATCTGGTTGGAGTCTACCGTGCCTTGGGTAAAGTGGTGGCCGGTGCGCAAGTTGCGCACGACCACATCTAGCAGGTAATCCTGCCCTGGCTGGAGCACCGGCACATTGGGTCGCAACACGGTCAGCACCGGAGCGTCCACCGTGCGACCATGGCGAATGGCAAACAAGTCCACCCGCACACAACCACGCAAAAACTCCTGATGAGCCTTCACGATCTCCTGATCGCCTCGCCAGTGGGGCAAGGCTGTGTTGGCTCCCAGGAACAGGTGGTTGTGGATACTAGGCTCGGTGGCACCCGGGAACCGCTGGGCTCCAAAATCATTGGAGGCCACCAGCGGCATGTGACACTCCGCGCAGCGTTTGGCCGCCTGGGGCGGATGGTAGAAGCTTCGGGCCCCATGGCCTGATACCCCACTGAGCCGAAAGCTATCGTAATGATTCTGGCCTCGAAGGAACTCCTTATAGTGCGTCAATTCTTTGGGCAGAAACACCTTGTGGCACACCGAGCAGAACTCCGCCGTGCGATGCAGGGGTTTGAGAAAAGTGCGCTTGTGCAAGTCCGGCTTGGACTTGATCAAAAATCGGTTGATGGCCCGAAGCACCGGATTGTCGCTCCGCTGGAAGGGATACTCCGGTGGCCGGGCAATGGTGTAGGCCCCATTCCCCCGCACACTATGGACTTCCGTGATCGCATGGCAGACCGTGCAGGTAATTCCGGCATGGGCGGTGGGATCGGTTTCGGGATCAAACTCGGGATTGTCAAACCTTCCGGTCAGCAGAGGCACTGGATCGTGGCATGCAGCGCAAAAACGGCTAGCGTGCACATTTCCATCCCGCTTCAGCAGTTTCTTGCGAGTCTGATTGACCGAAAAGGCATAAGCCGGATTGTTGAACGAACTGAAATGGTGAGCGCTGTGGAACCATTGGTGATAGGCGTCTTGGTGGCATTCCCTACAGAACTTGTCGTTTTGCAGCCAGGAGACATCAGCATAATCGCCGTGGGCGGTTCGGGTCAGGGCGGGGGCAAAGAGTTTTTCGCTGGCTGCGGCTAGGGTAGGGTCTTGGGGGCGAGCTTCCCAAAGGTGAAAACCCACCATGATCAACACAAACACCCCCATCGTCCCTGCCCAGGCTACGCCTTTGCGCCACTGAATCCGAGGACCGGCCAGCCGATGCAGCACATAGAGCCACACCGCCGCCAAGGGGGCAATCACATGCACCCAATAGGCCACATGACGCCAGAAGGGGTCCTTGGGAAAACCCCAGGGCCTGGTCAACGCTACTCCCGAAACCAGCAACAGCACGCAACAAACCAGCAGCAGCAAACCCATCCGAACCGCCTGGCGGTTGGGCCAACGCCAGGCCAGACGCAAGTGGCCAATCAAAAACGCCACAAAGGGAAACACCAACACCACGCCCAAACCAATGTGCAGCAACACCATCATCAGGTAGAAGGTGTTTTGGAGCGTCCAGGGCCGATCCCAAAGCTGCCCCAGATACTCCACAAATCGCACGGCTACCAAATACAGCGAATTGGCGCCCATCAGCGCCAGAAGCAGAAACACCACCGCCAACAATCGGGCCAAGCGAGGTCCAACCGGAGAAATCCCCGAAGATCCGGAACTGGTGTGCCCAGACATGATTCCACCTGCCACAAAGACCGGAATGAGGAACGAATGAAACCAAGACGACCTAATTGCGATCCGGCCCCGTGTGCCATTTTGGCACACCTCTCTGTTCCTTTATCTCAGTATATCCTGACCCCAGGCCGGAAAAAGCATCTTTATGGAAATGCTGGAAGTTTTCTTCTTTGGGGGAGATGGGACGCTGCGTTGGGCCGGGGACCGGAAAGGCTGTAGGACCGCGGAGATTGGACCGGAGAGGGTTTGCAATCTAGGGTTTCAAGGGGAAGGGTAGTCCCTCAATTTGGACCCTTTTGTCCACTTGCACGCATCCCTTGCCCAATAGGATCGTTCCTCATGACACCCCTTCGCCTTCGCGGCTGGATTAGTACGGTGGCCTTGGCGGCACCAGTGGGCGTGCTGGTGTTGGGGGCGACTGGTGGGCTGTTGGGGATTCCCTGGGGACTGGCCCTGGAGACTCTGGCCCTGGTAGCTGTCGCTGCCGTGGCTTGGCTGATCTGGAGCACGACTCGGGAAATCCAGGCGGTGCGAAAAGTGCTTCATCGCTTGAGCGAGTTGGCTCCCGAACACTGGGCCGATTTGGACCCCCAGAGTTTAGGGCCTTTGTCCCCAAGGTGGCAGCACCGCTTTGCTCCCTTGGTGGAGCATTTGAAAGCTGTCGGCAAACGGCTCATGGAGTTGGAAGAACGGTTGGCCATGCAGCATCTTTCCCCTCAAACTTCGGCAGCAGAGGCCAGACTAGAGTCTCTGCTGGAAAGCCTTCCGGTGCCAATTCTGGTGGTAGAGCACGATCAAGTGGTGCTGCTCAACGGGGCGGCTCGTCGGGCGTGGGAACTTCAAGGAGAGGATCATTTGCCGTTGTCCTTGGAGCGGTTGGGCGAGTGGCTCCCGGGACTGTTGCGCCAGTTGGCCAAGCGACCGGTCCCCAGTTCCCTTTCGACCGAAGTGGAACTTGGTCCTCAAAATGCCACGCGGCGCTACAAGGTGGTTGCCTCTACCTTTGCTCAAGGGATGAAACAGTTGGCCAGCGTCGTGCTGCTAGATCAAACTGCTCTGAAGCTCACCCAGGAACGCCACGCGGAGTTCGTCTCGGCGGTGAGCCACGAGATGAAGGCTCCGTTGTCTAGCATTCGGGCCTACACCGAAATCCTCCTGGATGGAGATGTGGAAGATCCCCAGCAGCAGGAGGAATTTCTACGCATTATTGATTCCCAAGCAGACCGGTTGCACCGACTCATTGAAAACTTGCTCAACTTGGCCCGAATTGAAGCCGGTGTCGTGCAAGTGAACAAAAAAGTCATTTCTATCAACGAGATACTCCAGGAGGCAGTGCGCCTGTTGCGGCCAACGGCTGAAGAAAAGCAGATCAAATTGCAAACCCAGTTAAGCCCAATGTGCTTGCGTGTCTTGGGTGATCGGGATCAATTGCTTCAAGCGGTGATCAACTTGGTTTCCAATGCCATCAAGTACACTCCATCCGGGGGCACGGTTACTGTGCGTAGCCGCCTGCGGGACGACATGGTGCAATTTGAGGTGGAAGACACGGGAGTGGGAATCGCTCCTGAGGATTTGAAGCGGATTTTTGACAAGTTTTATCGGGTTCGCAAAGACAGCCACATGGCCTCTGGCACCGGGTTGGGACTTCCGCTGGCACGGAGCATCATTCAGGACTTGCATGCCGGCCAGCTACGAGCGGAGAGCTATCCGGGCCAAGGCAGCATTTTCATTGCTACGCTTCCGCCGGCTGGCAAGCTAGCCGCGGCGAGCGATGAGCCTAGTTCCGCCTTGGCCGCCCAAAGCTCTTAACCTCACCCTGGGGGGCGGTGCCGGTGCAAAGGCCCTCGTGGTGCCCAAACAGAAACGAGCCTGAGATTCCACGCACCTAGGGAGAAGCATGCCATGGCTCCACAAGTGCTGATCTGCGATGACGAAGCCCACATCTTGCAAGCCGTGCGTTTCAAGCTCCAACGGGCCGGGCTGGAAGTGCTCATGGCCCACGACGGAGCTGAAGCCTGGGAACTGATCCAACAACACCGCCCGGACTTGGTCGTCTCCGATTGCCAAATGCCCCGCATGAACGGCCTGGAGCTGATTGAACGCATCCGCTCCTGGGAACCTACAGCCCAAATCCCCGTGATTATGCTCACCGGCAAAGGATATGAACTCTCTCCCGAACTGGTGCACGAAAAGCTGCGCGTGGCCGCGTTGTTCACCAAACCGTTCAGTCCTCGGGAGTTGGTAGCCAAGGTGCAGCAGTTGTTGGCTCAGACCCAAACTCCCGCTGCCCATTGAGGAACTTCACAATGCGACTTCCCTGTGAAGTTTTTGGCCAGGTGGTGGTGGTTCACGCTCCGGATGAGCTTGCCGGACAGAGGGCCGCGGAGGTGATGGAGTTCCTGGCCCAACTAGATCCGCCCCAAGTGGTGCTGGACATTGATCCTTTGGAGTTGGTGGACAGCCGCGGGCTGGAGGCGCTGCTGGATGCCCAGGATCGGCTTCGCCAGCGCGGAGGCGATCTGCGAATCACCACCACCAACAGCGTCAACCGCACCTTGCTTCGCATCACCCGATTGGACCAGCAACTGGAAGTGTATGAAAGCCTCATTGACGCGGTGAAAAGCTACCAACGCACCCTAGTGTGAAAGAGGGCACACACCGATGGACTTTGCTCCTCCTGCCCCGATGGCCCGACGCTTGGGCGATCTGCTCATCCATCGGGGCTATCTGACCCCGGAGCAGCTTCAGGAAGCCCTGCGGCTGCAAAAGCAGCCGGAGCACCAAGGCAAACTCTTGGGCGAAATCCTGGTTCAAAAGGGGTTTTGCACCGAAGATCAAGTCACCGAATGTCTGGCCGAGGAGTTTGGCATTCCCTTTGCCCGACTGGACACCCGACTGTGCGATCTGAACTGTGCGGAGCTTTTGCCCCGGGAGTACATTGAAGCCAATTTGGTTGTGCCGCTTTTTCTGGTGCGCGGAGTGCTGACGGTGGCGGTGGCCGAACCGTCCAACATGTTCTTGGCCGACGAAGTTGCCACCCTGACCGGTAAGCAAGTCCAACTAGTAGCCGCCACCGCCCGGGACATCCGACGCCTGATTACCAACCTGCCCAATTCCCGGGTGTTCGTCATCGACGACATCATCGAAGATGCCCAAGACGGAGAAGTGACGCTGATCGAGGATGTGGTGGAGGACCTCACCGACATTGAAGAAGTGGCCGGTCAGTCTCCGGTGATCCGGCTGGTCAACTACATCATCTACACGGCTGTCAAGGAAGGAGCCAGCGACATTCACATTGAACCGGCCGAGCGGTGCCTTCGGGTGCGTAATCGGGTGGACGGCAAACTTTACAAAGCCCTGGAAGTGCCCAAACACCTGGCCGCCGCCGTCACCAGCCGGATCAAGATCATGGCCTCGCTGGACATCAGCGAACGCCGACTCCCTCAGGACGGACGCATCCATGTGATGCTGGATGGACGCAAAATTGACTTGCGCGTAAGTACCTTTCCGGGAGCCCGTGGAGAAAAGACCGTCATCCGCATCCTGGACACCCGAAGCATTTCCTTGGATTTGGAGCAGTTGGGATTTACCGAGGAGATCCTAGCCCGATTTCGGGAACAAATTCGTGCTCCCAACGGCATTGTGCTGGTGACTGGACCCACCGGAAGTGGCAAGTCCACTACTTTGTATGCCGCTTTGAACGACATTTGCAGTATGGAGAACAATATCTGCACGGTGGAGGACCCGATTGAGTACCACTTGCCGCTGATCAATCAGTTTCAGGTTCAGGAGCGGTTAGGGCTGACTTTTTCCAAGGCCCTGAGAACCCTGCTTCGGCAGGACCCAGATGTGATCATGTTGGGCGAGATTCGGGACGAGGAGACGGCCCGAACCGCTATCCAAGCAGCCCTCACCGGCCATCTGGTGCTGAGCACCTTGCACACCAACGACGCCTGCTCGGCCGTGACGCGGCTGATCAACATGGGCGTGGAGCCTTACTTGATCGCCGCCGGGTTGAACCTGGTGCTGGCTCAGCGATTGGTGCGGCGCGTTTGTCCCAAGTGCCGCCAAGAGTATGAACCGCCGCGCGTGGTCCGCAAAACCCTGGAACAACTGGGCATGCCCATGGACCGGTTGCACAAAGGGACCGGATGCCGCCACTGCCGCAACACGGGCTATCGGGGACGCATCGCCATTCACGAAATGTTGTTGATTGACGATGAACTCCGCGATCTGATCACTGCCAATGCTGAACTGACCGCCATTCGCCAACTGGCCCGACGCAAAGGAATGAATTCCCTGCTGGAAGACGGGCTGCGCAAGGTGCGCGAAGGGATCACCACTTTGGAAGAAATCTGGAACGCCGTGGGCACCCGGTTGGACTTGCCACTTCGGGCTCTCCAGCAAACCCGTTGAGCCTCACCAGTGCAAGCTCCTGGAGCAAGCTATGGTTGAACAAAGGGGAACTCCATTCCCCAAATGGCTCCAAGTGCTGATTTTGCATTTTTGGTTGAGCAGAAAAGGAAAAACCGGAGTCCATGAATTCAGCTCCTTCTTCCTGGCAAAGTTCCACTTGGACCACCTGGCTTGAGGAGCTTTCCTCCCAGGAAGCGGCTTCCCAGCAACAGTCGCTTTGGAGTCGGGAGCTGTGGACTCGACCAGTTTCCAAAAAACAAGTCCTCCAATTTACCGAACAGTTGGCCCTGCTGACCGACACGGGCGTTTCTTTGGCTCAGGCCATTGGGGCCATCATGCAGCAGGAGTCTCATCCCCAGTTTCGGCGTGTGTTGGGCGAGTTGCTGGAAGCTTTGGAACAAGGGCAGGACTTTTCGGTGGCCTTGGAGCAGTATCCCAAGCTCTTTAGTCCCACTTATGTGACGCTGGTTCGGGCAGGAGAGGCCACCGGGTTGATGAGTCAGATGTTGGAACGGGTGGGGGATTATCTTCGGGCCGAACTGGACATGCGGCGCAAAGTCTGGTCGGCCATGGCCTATCCGGCCGTGATGGCCGTGATGGCCGTGGGCGTGACGGTGTTTCTGCTCACCTATGTGTTGCCCAAGTTCACCCCGCTTTTCTCCAGCCGTGGAATGAAGTTGCCGCTGCCCACCCGGGTGGTGATGGCGATTTCCCAATCGTTGACAGGGTACTGGTGGGCGTGGTTGCTGGTGGTAGTGGCCGTGGCGGGTGCCGTGTACTGGGCCCTACGCACCCCACAGGGACGCTGGTACTGGGACCTGTGGAAACTCCGCCTGCCAGTGTTAGGAAACTTGCAGCAGAAAATCATCCTGGCCCGATCGCTCCGAACCCTGGGTCTGCTGCTCCGCTGTGGCGTGCCTTTGCTGGAAGCCCTCCGTCTCACCAGTCAGGTCAGCGCCAACTGCCACTATCAGGCCAGTTGGGATCGGGTCAGCGAGGAAGTGACCGCAGGAAAGGAAATCCACACCGTGCTTCAGGACGATCCCTTGTTTCCGCCTATGCTGGTGCGCATGATCGCCACGGGGGAGGAGACGGGCCGGTTGGATGAAGTGTTGGGCCGAGTAAGCCTCCACTACGACCGCGAAGTGGAAGGAGCCCTCAAGGCCGCCACCAGCTTGATTGAACCTCTGATGATCGGGGTGATGGGCGTGGTGGTAGGTGGGATTGGGCTTGCGCTGATGTTGCCCATCTTCAAGCTCAGTGCGCCGCCCAAATAACACCTCCCTAGCACCCCTGCTTCGCTTGTTTCACAACTCCGGTGCGCTCTGTAGCAGGAGGTCCTATTCCAAGTAGCCCAAGCTGTGCAGGTGCTGTTCAATTTTCTGCTGTTGCTCGGCAGTGATGGGAGCAAGATGAGGCGAGGGAACTTCGGGGAAGCCGCTTCTTGGGAGCAAAGGCGTTGAATCGGACAGCAAGCAAGCTCTCCCGGCAAACCCCAACAGATGGCCGATCAAGCGGGCCACTTGGTGGATGGCGATGGGTGGGTGCGGACCTTGCCGGTTCAGGCCGGTGGCCACCAACACTCCTTGGCGGCGATGGGTGCCAGGCAACTGCGGTTCCGGCACTACCGGTTGCCAGGGGGGGCGCGGGCGGCTCATCGTGTTCCAACCGGGTTGGGGAATAGCAATCACATCCGGCCACTGCTGTTCCACCGGGTCGGTATCCCAACGGCTCTCGCACACAATCACTTCTTCCCACAGGGGTTCTCCGCTTTCGGGATCGCGGAGTTGCTGGAGGGCTTGGGCCAGTTCTTGAGCCAGGCGGAGCCGTTGGGCCCAGGAGAGTTTTTGACCCCAAGGGAAACGCCGCCGGTCGTTCAAGTAGATCATGGAACCCAAGTCCCCATGCAACGGCACGGCCAGCACCCGACGCCATGGCCAGGGAAACTGAGCCGTCAGAGGGCGTGGCACCGCGTGCCCCTGCACCCGACGAAAGTGCCGAGCGTGCCAACTGTCCAACTTCCACCGCCAACGACGCACCCGGTAGCAAATCCGACTCCACCAATGATCCCGAGGAGCAAAACCCAGGTGAGAAAGCATCCACGGAACATGGAGTCTTCCGCGGGCAGGGCCAAACCCATGATCGCTCACCACCACCACCGCTGCGTCGCGTTGTTGGGCCATTTGAACCAACTGACCCAACTGATGGTCCACAGCACGGAAGAATCGGGCCACTTGTTGGGTCCAAGGAGAGTAATCCACTCCGTACCGGATGGCCTGTTCAATCCATGGCCAGCACCGATGTTGAAACCCGTCCAGTTGCTGAAACTGCACGATCATCAATTGCCAGGGGAGTTGGGCATGGGCGACTTGGGCGATCTGGACCCGATTGCCCATCACCGCCTCGCACCCTTGCACGAGTTGTTGGACCGACTCCAAGGAACCGTCTGCTCGGGGCACGAAGTGGCGCAGCACATCCACGCGATGCTGTTTCAACGCTTGGGCAAACTCCGGTGCGGCACGAAGCACTTGTTCCGTCCCGGGGCTGTCAAAGCCTCCGAGAATCCACGCTCCCGCAGGCCGCGGCGGATAGGTCATCGGAAGATCCACACCCACCACATTTCCCCCCTGGCTGGCCACTTGCTCCAGCAGGGTGGTGCCCCGGATGTTGCCCGAGTGATTGATGCACAATTGAGGCGGAGAGCCTTGCAACCGAAAAAAGTCCCAAATCCCGTGTTCCCAAGGCTGACGACCCGTCAGAAAACTAGTCCAAGCCGTGGGAGTGACCATCGGCACCGTGGAAAGCAGGAAACACCTCAAGCCTTCCTGGAGGAGCTGATTCAGATGAGGCATCACTCCTTGCTGGCACAGAGGGCCCAGCACATCCCAAGTCCCTCCGTCCAGGCCCACCACCAGCACCGGATGTCCCGAGTTCCGATCTTGTTCCAGCAAGGTATCCAACCAGTTTTTTTCAGGCATGATGAGTTGCAACCAGTTCTTTCAAGTGGGAACCAATCTCTTGTTGGGACACCTGACCGCAAAAACTAAACTGCACTTCCCAAGTGTGTTTCCACTGGAGCCGAGTGTGCTTGGGCCACAAGGGGCTCAGCATCGCCCGATGTATTCTTACCCACCGCGATTGCTTTCGGCGTTGGTGAGCCAAATAGTCAGCAAACCGCTCCATGAACACGGCCACTTGTTTGCCCAGCACGGGGCTCAAGGGGGCTTTGAATCCCAAGGCATAGACCGTGTGGGGAAACTTGGCCCAACCTTGCCAACCCACCAGCACCGCCGTCAATGGACTGAGCAATTCCATCACGCACGAAGGAGTCAGACGCCAGTAGTCGTCCGGGTGGGCGTGGATGGGAAAGTCCAAAGGTACGCTCAACACCAGAGTGCCTCCGGGGGCCAGCACCCGCAGCAGTTCGGAGACGGCCTGCACCGGATTGCGCACATGCTCCAGCGTGTCCAAACACAAAACGGTGGATGCTATTCCATCGGGCAGTTTCAAACGGTGCAGGTCCTCCAGGCGGTCCACGCCAGGGCCGGGCCGAAGATCACAACCGGTGTATTGGCCCAAGGGGAACAGCTTCCGAAAGTCGGCATCAGCGCGGGAGTGGGGCGTTTGGTAGGAACCAAACTCAAAACACGGCCCCTTCAGTCCCAGGACTTCCACGGCCAAGTGAACGAATTGACGCACCGCAGGACGCATGGGGATTCCTCCGCAAACCATCAGGGCAAGGGGGGTGGCTGATGCCCGGGGTGAGCTGAGCCGGAAGGGAGAGTGGGTTCAAAAGCAGTCTTGCGTATCGGCACTTGGCTTGCCCGGCTCACCACGGCACCAGGACGCTTGGCATAGTGTTCGGCAAATCTCCGAGGCGACCAAGCAAACACCAGCACATCTCGTCCGGAGGTTTTCTTACTCGCAGGGAACACCTGGACCAGTCGTCCGGCCACTTGAAGCACTTCGCGCAAGGTTTGGGCGCGTCGGGAGTCGCTTTGCAACTCACGCCTCTCCACCACGACGAATTTCAACTGAGGGTCGGCCAACGCTTGACGACCATTGGAAAACAAATAAGTGCGGCACGGAGCCCAAAGCCGAGTCCAGCCCCGCGTGTGAAGCACGGCATCGCTGGGTTGCACGCAAGCGGCAACCCAACAAGCAGCCCGGCGATGAGCCAAGTGGGAAGGCTCCGGACCGTCTGCCCACTTCAATACACATACACCCCCCAGGGCCACTGCCATTCCTGCGCTGACGGCTTTGGAAAACCACCTCCGGCTGCGATGGTGTCCCCAAAGAAGGTGATTCTCCAACCATGTTCCAAGCTGGTTGCTCAGCCAGCCCCCTGCACCTACCGCCCAAGGTAAACTCAACACCACCAGGGGAGTGAAGTACCGATGGGAAATGTAGCGGTCGTACCAAGTGCCTCCCAGCAGAAAACCCAGTTGGAAAATCCAAAGCGCCGCCAGCAATCGGTGCAAGGACCAGGAACAGGGGAGCCAGTGGGGGGGGAGCTTACCCCGATGGGCCAGAGCTAAACCGCCCAGCACCAGCAGGGCAGCCAAATAATGAAACGCCTGAGCCCATTGCTCCAAAAAACGCAAGAAAAACCTGCCTGGGTTTTGGATGCGGATCGTGGCCCGAGGATCCTTCTTCCAAAAGGCCATTTTGCGTCCGTCGCTGGTGCGCCAGTGGAAAGCTCGGGCCAAGTGGCGTTGGACTTCCCGGGGGGTTTCTACCGCCAAGCGAACCGGCCAGCGCTTGGGAGTCCAGCCCAACACTTGGGCCAAAGCTCCCCCGGGAGCCTGAGGGCCCAGAGCCATTTGCCAACTGTGCAACAAGACAGCCACCCCCAAGGTGAATCCTGTCAGGGCCAGGGAAACCCGGGCCAGCCTGGAACGCATGCGTGGGTCGCCCTCTCCCACCCACCAGCAGGCAAACGGCAGCACCGCCAAGGCAAAGGCCAAGCGCCCGGTGGACCAGGCTCCTGCGGCCAAAACTCCCGAAGCAGCCCAGGCTGCCAGAGTCTTTGGAGCCGACTGGCTTTGGCAGGCCCACAAGGCACAAGCCAGTGAACCCAGCCACAGCAATAGGCTCAAAGACTCCTCGGTGGCGTCAGCACCCATACGAGCCACCACAGGCAGCGTCCCGGCCCAAGCTGCGGCCAACCAAGCTACCTTGGTGGACCACACCTGACGAAGCAGAGCATACAGCACCAAAACAGCCGCTGTGGCCGAAATAGAAGCCACGACCTGAGCCGCAAGGAGCCATCGCTGAGGATCAGAGCCCCCTAACCATTCCTGGACCCACTGCACCAACAAAGGAAAGGCGGGCTGGTCTTCGCAGGCCACCAGGGCACTAAGCAACCCATGGGCACGGATGGTTTGGGCCATGTTCAAGCAGCGGAGTGCATCCGGGGCCGGCAAGGCCGTCCGATGCACCACCCACCATTGAAGCCCCAAGCAACCCAGGGCCAAGGCTGCCCAGGGCCCCATCCGTTCAACCCAACGCTTGAATTTCACAGGTGTGCAATCATTTGGGGGAAGGACGAGGGATGGGGGAACCGTACTGGGTGTCTCGGATGAGCGTCAAGTCGGGCTAGTGCCAGCGTTGCTAGCGTTTCAGGGGAGCACGATTTCACCAAGCCAGGGTCTTTTCACGGGCAACAAAGTTTTCTCAATCCGCAGGGTTTTGATCTGTCGGGGGGTGGACAGGGACCAGCAAGCTAATTTCCCAGGTCCAAAGTCAACGCTACTTTTGGGCCCATCCGATACAAGCAATGACTCCCCAGCGCTGCCCCTTCACCAGATGGCCCATCGCGTGCACCGGGGAACGGTTCTTGCCAAGTGCCGTCTTGAGCCTAATTTCGTCCACGGGAAGGATTGGAGGAGATGTCCATGACCAGAACTTGGTTGACTAGCATTGCAACGGTCTTTTGGGCCAGCGCTTTGCCTTGGGCCGTTGCCCAACAAGTGGAAGAATCGAGAGCCTATTATGGAGCGGCGGTGGTGGAAGACACTTCCCAGCCCGAGGAGCAGTCCCCTAGCGACCAGCCCGTCGAAACCGAAGGATGTTGTCCCACTCACGGTTGTGTCCAAGAGTGCCACGATCCTCACTGGCACGACGACTGCTATCACTGCGGTCTGTTGGGTCGGGCAGCTCGTCCCTTGAATGCTCTGGGGATCACTTTCAGCGGTTGGCTACGACAAAGCTTCACCTGGAACCCAGACGATCCCACTTCCAACTTCAACGGGCCGGTGACCTTCACCGATCGGGCCAACGAGTACCAGATGAATCAACTTTGGTTCCGGTTTGACCGCGAAGCGGACAACGGTGGCTATGGTTGGGCCTGGGGCGGACGGCTGGATTTGGTCTATGGCACCGACGCCCGATTCACCCAAGCCCTCGGACTGGACGACAACATCGTCTCCGACGCCGACAGCCGCTTCTACAAAATGGCTATCCCCCAACTGTACCTGGATGTAGCCATCAACAACCTGACGGTACGGATGGGTCACTTCTACACCATCATTGGCTACGAAGTGGTCCCGGCCGTGGACAACTTCTTTGTCACCCAAAACTACCTCATGCAATACGGCCAGCCTTTTACCCATACCGGACTGCTGGGCATGTATGACCTGTCGGATCAGGTTCAGATTCAGGCTGGTTTCACCCGAGGTTGGGACAACTGGGAAGACAACAACGACGATCTGGGCTTCCTAGGTGGAGTGAGCTGGACCAGCATGGATGAGCGCACTTCGCTGGCTTTTGCCATCCACACCGGAGACGAAGACGATGCCGGAGTGCGCAACCGAACCATGTTCAGCATCGTGCTTTCTCGCAAGGTCGGCTGCAGTGATACCTTTGTGATTGAGTACAACTACGGCTGGGAAGACGATGGTTCCGTGTGGGCCGACAACACTGAAGATGCCGAGTGGTATGGGTTCAATGTGTACTGGATGCGCGAGCTGAACCCCTGCTGGCGCGTCGGTGTGCGTTACACCTGGTTCAGCGACGATGATGGAGCCCGAGTGGCCGGGTTGGGAGCCCCGGTGGGCTG
>JAJRRR010000140.1 GCA_024279285.1 Planctomycetota bacterium | reverse complement strand
GTCGTTGTGCATTTGCTTGATAATGTTTTCCAGGGCCCGAAGGTGTTCCGCGGTGCGGTCGGGGTGGGAAATGAGCAGAATGAACACATACACCGGCTCTCCGTCCATGGCGGCAAAGTCCACCCCGTGATGGCTGATGGCTACCGTGCCAACCAGACTGTTGACGCTTGGATGTTTGATATGGGGCACGGCCACTCCTCGGCCCACCCCGGTGCTCCCCAGCTCCTCTCGCCTCATGATAGCTTTGAAGATGCCGGGGACTTCCTCACTTTTGATCGCACCGGTGCGTTCCAGGGCCTGAAGCATCTCGCGGATAACGCCCTCTTTGTCTCGGGCTTGCAGATCCGGGATCACCGCGTCGCGGCAAATAAAGTCGGCGAACTTCATGCACTTGTCCCTTTTCTGCCAACGAGGAGTAGGGCGGAGAGAACCCTCGTGTTTGCTTGGGTGGGTGGTCTGGTTAAGTCGGTTCTTCCGGCGCGGTGGGGGGCTGGAGCTCCCCAGGACGATGGTCCTGGAGGCGCGATTTGTACTTGCGCAACTGTTGTTCCATGCGAGCCAATGCCTGGTCCAAAGCGGCATAAAGGCCTGGCGCTTCCGCCTTGGCTACCAGGTCGTTTTTGTGCTCAGCCGAAACCAACAACTCCAGTCCCACTCGCTCCGGAGACTGGAGGTCCACCGTGACTTCTATAGCCATAATTCGGGCAAAAATCCGCGGCAGCTTTTCTACCTTTTGGGTAATCCATTGTTTGTTTTCCGGGCTGAGTTGCCCGTGCCGCGTTGTAATGGTCACCTGCACCCGAGTGCTCCCTTTGCTGTTCGGCAACGGTTTTCCCAGGCTCCCGACCAACACCTCTAGGAAGCCCGTATTCTGATTCGCAATCGCCAGCCTGACAAGGGACCTTTGGCCAAATCTGAGTCGGCTCCACTTCCAGCTTGAACCTTCCAGTTTAAGTCGCTTCCTCAAAATTGACCATAGGAGAATGGGGGCTTGGGGAGGTGGAACCCCGGGGCGACGGAGGCAATACCATGGGCGGGCGCCCAGTGGCGTTTTGCGCCAAAGCAAAAACCGGCGCTTCTTCCCGCCGCAAGAGGCAGGGCGCACGGCGCAGGCCCAACGGAGGGCTTGGGCCTACACCCAGTGTTCTTCTTCCTCCTCGGGCTCTTCTTCGGCGTCCAGGGCTTCCAGGTGGTCGTGGCGGAACCAGCGCGGAAGCATCAATCGCACCGGCACTAGCAAAGCGATGAACAGCGGAAAGACGATCCCCAGCACGCTGGCCTTTACCACCCAAAGCACGATCAGACACACCAGTTGAACCAGAGTAAAAGCATGAATGACCCGAAGCGGCACGCGGCGGATGTAGTGCGTGGAGGGGTACAGGGCCGGATCGGTCAACCAAAGCTGAAGACGCTCGAAAAACTGGTTGCCCGCCATGGAAACAATGCCCATGTACAAAAACAGCCCATACAAAACCGCCATCGGAATCAACTTCAACACCGGCAAAAGCAGCAGCGACAGGCCAATCAATGCATGAATGGCCAAGGGAGTAATGCGGTTTTCGCGCACATGGACGATGCGTTCTCGCTTCTCGCCCGAAGGGAGCACGGCTTCTTCCAAGGTGGCCAGACTCCGCACATGGTTGAGCGAGCGTACCGTGGCAGCTACCAACCAGGGGAAGCCAAAAAACGGACAAAAGCCCATCAGCACGGCCACCAGGGCCAGGTCCCAATGATAAGCCGGCCCTTTGGTCAAACGATGCTGAGGGCTGTTGACCAGTCGGGCGGTAATGTTCTGGTCCACAAATACCAGCACGGCCAAAAGCAGCGCTGGACCCAGCGAAGCAAACCAAATCCACATCGGAGCCCGGAACGGGTTCACCACCCAGGGACGGTCCACTTTGGTGGGAGTCAAGCCACCTTGGAACTCCGGGATGGGCAGCATTTCCAGCGAAACATCCCGAAGCCACGGCGAAATGGCCAACAGGGTCATGGTGGCCATGGCGATGGTGGGCCCAAAATCGGCCAAAAACTCCCGAACCGCAGGCAGCAGATAGCGCGAACGACGAATCCGCGACAGCCCACTGGCCACATAGAGCGTCCCTAAGGCCAATAGCAGCGTCAGCAAAGCCGTGTCGTGATGTTTCTTTTCTTCCAGGTCCTGGAATTGTTCCAGGAGGTTTCGGGCGGCTTCGTAAATAAAAATAATGGAGATCAGCGCGGCGAAGATTTCATCGGTGAATCGGGTAAAGTAGCGCATCAGGCAGCTACCATCCGCAGCAGCGATCAGCAGCAACACCCCCGCGCACCACAGGCCCACCCACACTTGGGTCTCCAGGAAATATTCCTCCAAGCCCAAGTGGCCAAGAAGCCTGTAGAGCAAGTAGGTGAAAATCAGCAAAGGCCCCGTTCCGCCCAAGATGATCAGCGGTTGGCCCGAAAACAACGCATAAATCACCCCACATACCGCCGAAGCGGCGATCATCTCTACGGCCCCAATGTAATTGTCGGTCAGTTGGGCCATCACTCCACCGAAAGTCACTGCCGGCGCCAGACAGGCAAAGTAGAGAAACAGCGTGGAGCTGATGCATTTGGGATGCAGTCCATCCCGAAAATCGGCCCAATAGTGCGGCCACCGGCGGCGAAAATCCTCCACGATTCCACCGAACCATCGCCCGGTGTATCGCAGTCCGTCATCGGTTCGTGGGCGTTTCGGTTCGGCGGCGGCTTCGGCTCTTGCTCGGGCCCGACGCACCGCAGCCAGCAACTCTTCCCGGTTGGCGGCTACCGTCGCCTCATAGCGGAACTGGTCGTCGGACATGAGCCGAACCAGTTGGGCCAACAGGTCCAAATGCTCGGCTGCGGCTCCTTCGGGACCCAAGAGAATGAACACGAACTTGGTGGGAAATCCATCCGGTGCTCCCAGCGGCAAGGATCGCCGAAGCCGGACAAAAAACACCAAACTCTGCTTCACCTCGGGCAAATAGGCATGAGGCACCGCCATCGCGTGCCCGATGGCCGT
>JAJRRR010000139.1 GCA_024279285.1 Planctomycetota bacterium | reverse complement strand
GAAACCACATCAACGGCCGCGCAGGAACCCAAAAACACACCCTGGCCCAACTGCAAAACCGCCCTTTTCTCAACCAAATCACTCAAGTGGTGTTGGAAACCGATGCTCAAGGCCAGCCTCGGGCACACCGAAAGTTCTTCAATCTGGAACCGCTTCCGCCTCAGCATCCTGCTCCCGGCGAAGCTTTGGCTACCCCTTATGCCATCCAGATCAGCCAGGACGATTCTACCCTGGTCCTCACGGCCGCTGCTTCTCATGTGTTGTTTACCGTGGATGCCCGAAGCGGCGAGGTGTTGGGTCGGGTCAAGGTGGGCTATGTGCCCCGGGGAATCGCCTTGCAATGCACCTCAGAGGGTAAGCCCCTTTGGGCTTGGGTCTATAATGTGGTGAGCAATTCGGTCTCTTTGGTGGATTTGAGCGATGTGCGCCAGCCTCGGCTGCTGGAGACGGTGGGCTTGGAAGATCCCACTCCCGAAGTGCTCAAGCAAGGCCGCTTGGCGTTTGAAAGTGCTTGGGCTTCTTCCACTGGCACCTTTTCCTGTGCCAGTTGCCATCCGGATGGGCACACGGATCAGTTGCTTTGGGTGTTGGCCACACCGATCGTAAGCGGCGGGAACCAGATCATGCCGCGCTCCACCATGCCCGTGCGAGGACTACGCGACACGGAGCCATATCACTGGGACGGCATTCCCGGGGACCCTTACGGCGGGATCAACTCCGCCAGCGTGCATCAAAGCGTGCCGCCCAACTGCAAGGTAGAAGATCCGTTAAGTTGTGCCCGAAACCTCATCGACGGAGCTCTGGCCACCACCATGCGCTTGGAAGGCGACGATCGGGTCAACGACGAAGGCAAGTTAGGCCGTCTTTCTGCCGCCCAGCGGGACGCGCTGGCTCAGTTCATCCTTAGCATCCCTTATCCTCCGGCCCAACGACGCCCCTATGACGATGTGATCACGGCTCGGGCTCGCCGAGGGTTTGAGCTGTTTCACATGGAAGGTGACCTGGACCCCACCAAACTGGAGCCTAATGTGTGCGGCAACTGCCACCGCTTTCCGTTCCTGACCAGCACCAACACCCCAGGAACCGGGATGGACGCGCCCACCTGGCGCGGGGCTTACGATCGGTTTTTGATCCTCCCTCAAGGAAGGCTCAACATCATTGCCTTTGACTTCTACGCTCGGGTAGCAGAAGCAGGCTATGATGAGCGCAGCATTTGGCGGTTTTCTTGGGGAGGTCGGGAACGGTTTGATCCGGTTTGGGACATGGTGTTGGAGGCCAGCACGGGATTCTCGGGTGCTTTTGGCCGTCAGGTGTCGCTCAACCGACGCACCCTCCAGCAACCCTTGACCCGACAACTGCTCCAAGCCTTGGAAAACGCCGCTCAAGAAGGAGCCGTGGTGTTGGATGGGCAAGGCACCTTGCTCCCCCAGGCCAAAAAGCTCCAGTTGATCTATGATCCTCAGGAGCAAAAGTACTTCAGCCAGGACGATCCCGGGACAGGGTTCACCTCGGAGCAGTTGTTCCGGTTGGTCCAGGACGGGAAGTTTGTCGGCACATTTACGGCCCGATTGGGCTCCACTTTGGACTACGATCATCCGCAGCCGGCCCTGTGGACCTTGGGTCCCATTCACGAACAACGCGGTCCGCAGGAGTTTCCAGTGCTGACGCCCAAAAACCACACGATGATCGTCTCCGGTCGGCACATCCATCCTCAAGCGGCGATTTTTGTCAATGGTCGTCGGGTCTCGGGCACGCTTCGCCTGGGAACCAACTCCCGGCCCGAGGAAGGACTGCGAGTCCATATCACCCTGGAAAAACT
>JAJRRR010000138.1 GCA_024279285.1 Planctomycetota bacterium | reverse complement strand
GTGCGTCGGGTGGCTTGGGCCAGATGGAACACCCAGCCAAGCCGGTCCAAACGATCTCCCAACAAACACACATCAGCCAGTTCACGGACAGCGTCCACAGCTTGGGCCAGGGAGAGCGAAACATCGGCTTGGGCCAACGCCACGGCATCGTTGACTCCATCGCCCAGCATGGCCACCGGCCCAAACTCTCTACGAAGCTCCCGTACAGCCTGGGCCTTTTCTTGGGGAGGCATCCGGCACACAGGTTTCCGACTCCAGGGAAACGAAGCCAACTGGGGCACTCGCACCCCCTCATCGCCTGTAAGCAGCACCAGGGCCAGCCCTCGTTGGGCCAGTTGATTCAAGGCTTCCAGAGTGCCGGGGCGCAGTTGTTCATCCAGCACAAATCGGGCAAGCACTCTTTCTGGGCAGGCGAGCCAAAGCTCTGGGGCCTGATCGGGCAAGGCACAGGGAAGCTGATCTGCGGGCAATCGGGAGCGGATCCATCGCGGAGAACCCAAAGCCAGCTCGCACCACTTTCCTTGCCAACGCACTTGGGCCAGCACGCCTTGGCCGGTATGGGTTTGAGCCTGTCGCACCGGAGGCAAAGGGCACTGGGGGCCAAGTCGGGCTTGGGCAAATCGGGCCACGGATTGGGCAGCCGGATGGCGGCTCTGTTGGGCTACGGCCAGGGCCAGGGCCAAGAGGGCCTCCTCCGTTTGGGAGTTTTCAGAAATCATGCGGACCACTTGTTGAGGCACGGTCAGCGTGCCGGTTTTGTCCAAGGCCAGCACACGCACTTGGGCCAGCTTGAGCAGCGATTGGGCCGAGCGGACCACCACGCCGGCCCGGGCAGCTTCGCCCACGGCCACGCACAACGCCACCGGAACGGCCAAAGCCAGCGAGCACGGACAGGCGATCAACAATACCGACAAAGCGGCCAACAAAGCTCTTTCCCCCTGACCACCAAGAGCGTGCACCAGGACGGTTCCTGCGGCCAAGACGATCACAGCCGGAGCAAACCACGCTAACACCTGCTCTACTAGTCCCGGTCCTGGCCGGGAAGTGCTTAAGGCCCGGCGTACCTGGTCCAAAATGCGATGCAGAGCCGATTGCTCGGGCTGGGCTATCACTTCCACGGTCAGAGCGTGGTCCAGCACCAGAGTGCCTGCCAGTACTTTCTTCCCGGGACCCAAGCGCACCGGACGCGATTCACCGGTGAAATAGTGCTGATCCACCTCTCCTTGGCCTTCTACCACTAGTCCATCGGCGGGCACGCGCTCTCCGGGAAGCACCAGCACGCGCTGGCCTGGACGAAGCTCAGTGAGCTTAACCGGTTGGGTTTGTCGTTGTTGGTTTATGACTCGGGCCTGTTGAGGCAACAGTTGCTCGAGGGCTTGCAGGGCCTGAGTGGCTTGGCGGCGAGCGGTGGCTTGGAGCCACTTGCCCAAGCTCAGTGCCACCAGGACCATACAGGCCGAGTCCAAGAACAAATGCCCTTGGCCGCGCCAAAGCGACCAGGCGGAATAGCCTACGGCGGCTCCGGCCCCCAGGAGCAGAAAGCCTTCCAGCCCCCAGTGCCCTTGCCGCCATTGGGCCCAAGCGCCTTGAAGCAACGGAGGACCCAAAATCAAAAACACCGGTACGGCAAAGACCACCGTGGCTGCCATCAGCAACTGGCGCAAAAGCAGGGCTTTTTCTTCCGGCGAGGAGCCTGGGGCCAAGTCCACACTCCAGACGGCCATCGAAAAGACCATCACATTCAGCCAGAAAAACACCCCCCAACCCAACCGCAACAGCCACGGCGAAGGTCCTTGCTCCGGTTGGTCCAACAGCGTAGCTCCCACTTGGCAGCCCAGGCAGCAATAAACCTTCTGGCCTTCGGCCACCGGTCGCTTCAGCCGAACCGGCAGAGAACAGTAGGCACAAAGCACTGTTTTGTTGGCCTGGGACGCCACGGCTGTTTTGCAAAAAACGCCACCGAAAAAGCGGACCGCTTGGGAAGTTCTTCAAGCTGCACTGGAAGTTGCAGACACTCTCACTTTTGAAACAGTTCCACTTGAATGGCCGGGAACAGATAGCGGATCAAATAGTAAGCCGTAAACACCCAGAACGAAATCCACATCAGGTGCACATACCAAGGAATGCGATTGGTACTGTAGGTGTGGTGTTGGCGTTCTTCTTCCAAGGAAGTTGGTGAGCTGGGTGTGGTCATGATCTTGACAACTCCCTACAAGGGGAAAGGGGGCTTGCTGGCGAGGTTTCAGCTCTTAGGTTCTCCAAAGAGCTGCTTCTAGGAGTGAAACAATTTTGGTTCTGTCCATGCCCCAGGATCGGAGGCGTTGTGCCCTGGAGGGCGATCCAGTTGAGCTTCGCGCCGAAGCAGATCAAACTTCGGCCCTTCCACATCGCGGAACATCCCGTTCCAGGTGGCCCAAATCAACAGCAGCATGAACCCCAGGCTGCTAAGCAAGTAGTTGAGAATCGGCGTGATGGCAAAAGCACCGTCCGGGTCAGTGCGAAAAGTGAAGACAAACTCCAACAGTTTGGCTCCGAAACCCAGGCAACTGGGCACCAGGATCACTGCGGCCAACACCAAGGTGATCCAGCCATGCCAAGCCATCCGGCGAGGAGCTTTCATGGTCGGTTTCTCCGCTAGTAGTCTTCAGCCTGGCGGATGTCGTTCCATTGTTCGTAGTAGGGATATTCCTTCAGCCACGAGCCGAGCCATTGCACATAGGTGATGATGGCCAGCCCACGCAAGTTGGGCTTGTCCGGCGAGCCGTCAAAGAACCAGGGATAGGCCGGCATAGGCGAATCGGGCGAAACGACCGGAGGGTTGAAAAAGTGCACGGCGTGCCAGTCGTTAGCGTGGCGTCCGCCTTCGCGGCTCAGATCAGGACCTACCCGACGCGTGCCGAACATCACCGGTCGCTGCAAGGCGTTCTGGTACTCGTGGCTTTGAGCCACCGGGCCCCAACGCAAGCTCTCGTTGGAGACCGGACGCACAAACTGACTGTGGCAGTGCCAACAGCCTTCGCCTATGTAAATCTGCCGACCCAAGCGAAGCAGCTTGGCACAGTTCTCCGGCGTAGGCTCGCCCACATACTTGCGAAACTGTTCCGGATAGCGTCGGGAAAGTTCCTCAAACTGATACATGATCCGAGGGTTGACCAGTTCTTCCACAGGTTGTTCGGGCAAGTCCTTGTACATCAACACGGGCACCACGGCGTTGGACAAGAACGCCAGGGCAAAGAACCCAAACCCGGCTAGGAACAACACACCTCCTTTGGTTTCAAACATGGCAGTAAATTTGTGGAGTTAGGGGGACAGTGGTTTGGAGAGCGTTAAGCCGGTGCTGCTGCCGTTGCGGTGGCTGGGGCAGGTTCGCACCAGGTTTTGTACAGATTCCACACGAAGCACAAAAATCCGCCAAACATCGCCAACCCGGCAAACACCCGAAGCACCCAAAACGGCTGTGAGCCTGTGATGGACACATCCCAAGGTTGCAGCGATGCCCACCAGAACCCTTGGAACACGCCAGCCAGGATCAGGTCGGCCGACATGACAAACACCCCTGCGGCAGAGAGCCAAAAGTGCCATTCGGCCAGTTGGCGACTGTACCAGGGGCGTCCCAAAATCACCGGAAACAAATAGGTCATGATCCCAAACAACCACATCGTAAACACCCCAAACATCACCAAGTGGGCGTGGCCCACCACCCAGTCGGTAAAGTGGATCAGCTTCTGGAAAGTCAGCGTCACTTGCAACGCACACTGCAAGCAAGTCAGGAAGTAGAAGACCATTCCGGTGTAGAACCATCGGATGGGCAAGTTGGTATAGATCATCCGCCCTTGCCCCCACACTGTGGCCATGAAGTTAATGATCACCGTGGTGACCACCAGTTCCACGGCGATCGTGGAAATGACCGAGCCGTACTGGAGGAACATGGGAATGGGAGTGTAGAGGAAGTGGTGGATGCCGCTCAGGGGGTAGAAGAACGCCAGCCCCCAAAATCCCACCAGCGACAGCCCGTGGCTCCAGATAGGTTTTCGGAGAATGATGGGCACAAAGTAGTACATCAGTCCCCAACCCAACGGTGTGACAAACAACCCCACCAAGTCGTGAATGAACAGCCCACCCACAGCTCCGGCACTGGTTCCAGTAAGATGGTATTCAGTCAGCAGGTTGCCCATCGCGTAGGTGAGAAAAGTCCACACGAAAGCTGCCAGGAAGTACCAGAGGGTGACATACAGAGGGCCTTTGGTCTTCATCACCGGCGAGACGAAGTTCACGGCCACCAGGAACAAGCCCAACAGGGCCACAGGATCAATCCAGAAGGGGGTTTCGCCCCATTCCAGTCCTTGGGCTCCGAGGCTCATGGGCAGGTTCCATCGCTGGGCCAGCTCTTGTACCCAGGAGGCCGTTTGCCACGAAGGGCCCCAGATCAGTCCCACGACGGTCAGCGCCACGATGGCTTGCCAAGCCCAAAATATGAACCACGACAAAGCCCGACTATACACCCGATGCAAAGTCAATCGGGGCACCACCCAGTAAAGTGCGCCCAGGAATGCGTTGGCCAAAAACCCGTAAGCCACCCCGTTGGTGTGCACCATGCGCCATCGACCTGGGGAAAGCAGCTCCCAACCTTGCAACGGGTTCCAGTGGACCAGTTGCAAAGCCATGAGCAAGCCAGCTAGCATGGCTGCTCCCAGGAAAATGAGCGATGCTACCAGGTGGTACTTGACCAGTTTCAGTTCCACCAGTTCCTCACCGCGAGGGATGGTTTGTGTGCTCATAGCCCGGTTACCTAAGCTGATAAGGGACAAACTTGCCCAGGGGGTAAAGCACCGCCAAAGTCCAGGTGAAAACCAGGTGGGTCAACACAGCTACCCACCAAGGGATCTGCTCTACGATCCAGTTGCCTCCGATCAAAAGGGGCTGAATCCAGGAGAGCAGGGCATAGTAGTTGACCAGCCAGATGGCTACTCCCAACACGGTGGCCACTCCCAGCCGTCGGCCCAGGGAGCTTTGCCGTGTGCGGAATTCGTCCCAGGCCAAAAGCACATGCACCACCATGCCCAACAGCATGCCCGTGGCCAGGTATAAGCAGCACCCGATGGCCAAGGCAATGCCCGATTCCATCTGCAAGGCTTTTTCGCCCAGGGGAAAGGTCAAGTACACCCGGATGAGCTGCAAAGGGTGCAATCCGGTGGCCAAAGCACCAATCACATTCAGCAACAAACTGGTTCCAGCAGCCACTGCGCCTAGTACGAATCCAGCAGTGGCGTAATAAGCGGCATAGAAATCCTTCGGTGGCCAGGTGGTTCCGAGAGGTTGGGAAGCCAGTTCGGCTTCCAGTCGGGCCACCTCCTGCCGCAATTGTTCCAGCCGCTGTAATTTGTCTTGGCGGTCTTGGTCTTCCGGGGATGAAGCACTCATGACCGGATCCTTGTGCAAGCTTTTTCTGTTGCGATTACTCAGACGGGGAGGAGCTAGCTTTGCCGGAGCCAGAGGAACCTTGAAGCTGGCGAAGCACTTCCTCGGGGATTTCCACTTCGGGAATAGGGTCTAGGTTGGCCAACGCGATGACGAAGTGCACTAGGTGCCAGATGGTTTCCGGTTCTTTGGAGAGCCTGGGAGCAAAAGCCGGCATGGGCGTGCCGTTGATTCCCGAATAGATGCGTCGATAAATGTCCACTGGTCGCCGTCCTCCGTGGAGCATTCCGGAGGTGATGTCGGCCGCTTTGACCGTATGGCCCCAGGCGTCCTGGCCCACATTGGCCTGGGTGTGCCCTCGTCCATCTGGTCCGTGGCACTTCACACACTCATAGACAAAAAAAGCCAATTTGCCTTTGGCCACACTCTCTGGCCCGTAGGGTGGCTCCGGGGTCAGGGGCACCACGCGTTGGGTTTCGGCCTGTTGCCATCGGGAGTGGATCAGGGAGAGAAACTCCAGGGCCATTTCTTGATCAACAGGTTCATCGGGAGCCAAGCCGACCGCTTCCCGCATTAGCAGTTCTTCCAGCTCGCCCCGATAAGCCACATGCACCACATAGTCAATCAGTAACTCCACTTCTTCTTCGGACAGGAAGCGGAACGCCGGCATGGAGGTGCCGATGGCCCCGCGGCGAATCACCAACCGCAAGTCCGCCCGGCGCGGCTTGGAGCCGTAAGGCGTGGATGTGAACTTGAAGATCCCTCGGCGGTAGTCGCGTGGCTTGGGGTTCAGATAGGGCGCTGCCGGACCTTGACCGTCTCCATACGGACCGTGGCATCCTGCACAGCGGCGGCGGTAATGTTGGGCTCCCTGGGCCAGCCGGTCTGGAGCAATCAAGTCCATCAGTTGGCCCTGCTGGTTGGGCACTTTGAGCAAGGGGTGAGCCGGGGTGCCGAAAAACTGAAGCAACAAGTCGTCAATCTGTTGCAGATGGGAAGTGGCCAATTTCACCGGTTGGTTTTCTGGGTGGAGGACCTTGCGTAGGCGGTACTTGGGCGGTGGTTCCAAGGGCACGATCGGCAAGACCTCCTCATAA
Source organism: Planctomycetota bacterium (assembly GCA_024279285.1). GTDB lineage: Bacteria > Planctomycetota > Planctomycetia > Pirellulales > S012-138 > S012-138. The sequence continues at coordinate 4,959 of JAJRRR010000138.1, read as the reverse complement.
CTACCACATCCCCACACACCCAACAGCAAGAAGCTCCAATAGCTCCATCCCCACCCGCGATTTGCTGCCATAGCCCAGATTCTTCCTTTTTTGTGTTGTGGTAAAAGGGCTTCAACTCCCCGCGGAAGCCCCAGTCAGCGGTCCGGTGTTTCCGATGGCAAAGCTGCCAATGCAAATCCAGCCCTGATTGAAGCGGCAGCATTATGGTTCACAAGTGCAAAACGGGGCAATGTCAGTTTCTCGAAACAGGACAAAAACATCAGAAATCGTGCTCATCGGCGCGCCAACTCAGGAGGTTCTTGGTCCCCAAGGGCACAATTGGGCACTTTGGCACGCATGAAGAGGAAAATAGGTTCTTTGGGAAGGCTAGAAAAACATGCTACTAGTCAATCCAACCTCCACCTAGAACGCGATCTCCCTGGTAGCACACCGCAGCCTGGCCGGGGGTGATGGCGTGCTTGGGCCGAAGCAACTCCACGCGGAAGCGATCCGCTCCCAGGGGATAGACCACGGCTCGTTCCGGGTTGCTCAAGTAGCGGATTTTTACTTCGCACTCCAGGGGTTCGGTGGGAGTGGGAATGAGCCAATTGGCTTCCGAGGCGGTGAATTCCCGTCGGGCCAGTGCTTCCCGAGGGCCGATCACCACGCGGCGCGTCTCCGGTTCAATACGGACCACATAGTAGGGCTTGCCCAAGGCCACGCCCAAGCCCTTGCGCTGACCGATGGTAAAATGCTCTATGCCCGGATGATGCCCCACCACCTTCCCCTCTAGGGTGACGATCTCTCCCGAAAGGTCCGTTCCACCGCGATGGCGGCGGACCATGGCGGCGTGGTCTCCATCGGGGACGAAGCAGATTTCCTGGCTGTCGGGCTTTTGGGCCACGGGCAGGCCCCACTGATGGGCCATCTGGCGAATCTGCCACTTGTGAAACTGGCCCACCGGAAACAGCAAATGCCGCAGCAGTTCCCGACGAATGCCAAAAAGCACATAGGACTGATCCTTGTTGGGATCGCGGCCCTTGCACAAAGCAGGCACACCGTCCGGGGAGTCGGTGGGACGCAGTTGGGCGTAGTGGCCGGTGGCGATCCATCGGGCACCGATCTGTTGGGCAAATTCCCACAGCCGTCCGAACTTGATCCAGTTGTTGCACATCACGCAGGGGTTGGGCGTGCGGCCGCGGCTGTATTCGGCGGCAAAGTAGTCCATGATCCGCCCAAACTCCTGCTCGAAGTTCAAGGCATAGAAAGCAATGCCCAGTCGGTCGGCCACGCGGCGGGCGTCGTGGGCATCCTGAGCAGTGCAACAGCCCTTGGCGTGCCGGTCCGCCTGAACGATGGGCAGCAAGGCGTTTCCCTGGCCTGAGCGGTCCACACGGCACACTTCTTCGGTGCCTTGTCCGTGGCGCATGAAAAGCCCCACCACTTCGTAGCCCTGCTTGGCCAAAAACGCAGCGGCTACGGAGCTATCCACCCCGCCGGACATCGCCACCACAACACGCTCAGACATTGGTCTGTTGGGTCCAGACAAACGCCAGCAGAAGGGAGTTGGCAGGTTCCCTGTGCCAAGTGTAGCGCTGAGCCAAGCTTGGGACAAGTCAGCCTGAAAGGGAAACTCCCAAGGCGTGAGCCAGGATAACCAAACTGGTGGCCAGAGTATTCATGGCCGCATGCAACACAGCCGAAGCCTGCCACCCGCGACGCAAGGCCACATAGCCCCAAATGGCTCCTAAAGCGGTGATAAACAGCAGACGGCTCAAACTGGCGTCCACCACCGCGTGCTTGAGCGAAAACAACGCCGCGGTCAGGCACACCGCGGCCGGTGCCCCCCAAGACCAGGAAAGCGTCCGTTGGATGATCCCTCGCCACAAAAACTCCTCGGCCACTGGCACCACCACCCCATTGACCACCAGCAGACTCAAAGGAACGAGCACCCAAGCCCACTGCTTGAGCCACACCTCAGAGAACCACCAAGGACTTTCCCACGCTGGGAACTTCAGCTTGCTCCACAGCGTTTCGTCCAGGAATCCATCCAGGGGAGCCACAACCACCACACAGGCTCCCGAGAGGCCAAATCCTATCCAAAACAACTGCTCCCGAGGAAAGCGGAGCAGTTGTCTTGCAAGCCGTTTGACCTGGCCGGAGAGCGAGATATTCCAAAGCCAGGCCACGATCCCAACCAGGCCCAGGTAGGCAATTGCCGAGGCGAGTTGGTCGTTGGTGATTTTGGCACCCAGGGGAGGGAACCAATGGGCCAGAGCCCGTCGGGCCAGATATTCGGTGGTGGTGATGATCCCGGCCAAGCTCAACGCTTGAACTACTGCAACAAGGGGAGAGAGTTGGGGCATTTAAGAATTCCTTGGAGCAGACCGAGTCAGGGGTTGCTAGGTTGTGAGCGGTTTCACTCAAGCCATCGCAGGGGGAGTTCCAGGCGGCCTTGGCGCAGTAGAACGAACAGCCCTGCGGTGATCAAGTCAGCCGTGGTTCCTGGGTTGCGGCGGTGTCCGTCGCTGCGCAAGTAAAAGTCCAATTCGGCCAGTTGGAAGTGGTACTCAGGAGTGCCGGGCCGATATTGTTCCACGATGCGCATGGCCCGAATGCGAATGTCTTCGGCTTGTTGTTGTCCGCACTTTCGGGCGATGAGGCTATCGGGCCATCGGGCCAGGAGGCGGAGGTGGGTGTGGACAATGGCCGGGCCCAGGCCAAGTCCCAGACCTAGTGCTTGCTCCAACTCCGGCAGCACCACATTCCACAAGTCCACAAAGTCCGTGGCGTATTGTCGGGCCACGCGATCCCGAGAGGCGGCGAAAGCCATGGCCTCTAGCAGATTGTCGGGAGGCTGCTGGTGCACATCGTATCGCTGGCTGCGGCCCAATCCACCCGGTGCCGCCAGGCGGATGGCCTCAAACACCGCTTGGGCATCCTGGGGAGTGAGTTGCTCCAGCACCTGGTGCACTCCGGAACGGTTCAGATTTTCTGGGACCAATTTGGCCAAGGGGGCCAGCAGCAGCACCGTGCCCAAGTGGGTATTGCGTCCAATGTGCTGACGGATTCGTTGAACACATTCCAGAACCACTTCTCCCACGGGTGTACCTTGCCAGGCTTTTTGCATGGGAGGACCGATCAGGGAAGCGGCCAGGACCATGTCCAGATAGGTCATGTCTTCAAAGTCGGCTCCTCGGTGGACATTGCCTGGCTTGGGCGCGGTGGCTTCCAGCACGCAGGCCCATTGGGCTGCCAAACCCGGCTCCAGAGAGACCGGTTGGGAGCGTCGCGGACCGGATGAAGTGCTCAAAATCCGCTCCTGCACAGGGGCTGCGGTCCTTGGGACCGACGAATGTTCAAGTGGGTGCATGGTCCAGTAACCACTGTTCCAGCACGATGTGTTGAACATACGCGGCACGCAACAAGGCCGCCTTTTGGGACAACCAATTGGCCAACCACGGTCGCCACAAGGTGCCCACGGCTTTCATACCTAAGCTCCGCAGACCACCTTGTTGGAGTTGATGCCGCACATTGTCACTCAGTCGCCGGAAGGTGGCCGGAATGATGTTTGGCTCCGGGCCTACATGGACCACCACCTCTGCCCCCGACTGCAATACATGCACTACAGCATCCCAAAGAAGCTGAGGATGGTCAATCCATCGATACATCACATAGCGGCTGTTGTAGCGGTTATAAGCCACAGTGCCGGTGGCCAGAGAGAATATCTGCGGGCGTGGTTCCCGAAGTCCATGGCCCATGCGAAGCATCAACACGCCAGCCCGATTCGGGATATTCCGTTCCCAGAGAATCGGCGTGTGAAGCGGCGGCCAGCGATGGGGATTTTTCCTCAAGTGTACATGCTCCGGCAAATGACGGCGCACCAGTTGGGCAAAGCGATCCACCGTGCGCCCTTGACCAAGCAGCAGCACCGTGTTGGGCGAAAGGTGGGAGGAGATGGCCAAGATGCCTCGCCCCTGTTGGTTCACCTCCACGATCAACTGGCCCACCGTGTCCAGGTCCAACTCCTCGCCTCGGGAAAAAAGGATACCCATGCGTGTGGTTCGGCCCAACGCAGCGGAATCTTCGGCCAACGCTAAAAGCGGCACCAAGGCATCTTCCAGCTCATACACGCCTGCGCAGACCAACGCTGCCACCTCACCCAGACTGTAGCCAAGGGCGAGTTGGGCCCGGTGGAACTCTACCGCAAACACCTCTTGGAGGATGCGCACCTGGGCCAGTTCCAGGGCCAGGATCATGGCGATGTCCTGGGAAAAAGTTCTCAAGGAGGAATTGCGTCGGCGGCGGACGCGTTGAACCAGATCGGCCTTTTTGCCGGTCACCTCCTGGTGGATGCGTCCGGCTCGACGAAGTTCCTCCTCCACATAAGGGCCGTAGAGCGGGTGAGCCAGCAACCGATCACTCAGCCCCAAGTTGGTCACATTGTAGCCCCGAAAAGCAAACACCACTTGGTCCAGGTGTTCGGTCCAGTTCAGATCAGATGAGCTCATCAGGACGCCCTTTGCTGCTCCCAGGGGACGGAAGGATGTAGAGCCATTTTGCCATTCTGCGATGAGTTCCCTGCTGATCGTGGCCACATGAAGGGTAGCATGCAATCTCTAGGCCGCCCTGAGAAACTCCGAAAGGTCGTACTGCTGGGCATGCTGTGTGCGAAGGTGGTGAATCATCACCGAGGCGGAGTGAGTGTCAAGCAGTGCAATGGTTGGATCGCCGAAAGTCCACCCGCTCAGCTCTCCGGGATTGATCCACACGCGGCCCTGTTCGTCCCGACGCACGGACGGCTTGTGCGTGTGAGCCACCACGATCAGTTGTTCCCCTGCCAGGAGTCCACGGAGTTGTCGGGCCATGTGGGCCACGGCCATGCGCAAGCCACGGTCCAGGGGGACACAGATGGGTCCGGGCCCCAATTGTCCCACCACCTTGATCCCGGCCAGCAAACCTACTTGATTCCCCTCGTTG
>JAJRRR010000137.1 GCA_024279285.1 Planctomycetota bacterium | reverse complement strand
CGTGGCCAACAACCATCTGCGTTGGGTGCGCGATTATGCCACCAGCGAGACCCGGGAGGGAAAAATCACCCTGCAAGTAGCCTGCGATGCTCTGGAGATGAAGCATGTAGATCACCGAGGGCTGGACGAGCAGGATCGGCGCTACTTGCGTGTGCTGCATGAGGTTTTTGGTGGTGGACCGGCTGGTGTGGAAGCCATTGCCCATACCATGAACACCTCACCCGACACCCTGGAAGACGATGTTGAGCCTTACTTGTTGCGTATTGGCTTTGTCGTGCGCACCCCCCGAGGGCGTCGGCTCACCCCAGAAGCTTTGGACCACCTGGGTCTGCCCCCTCAAGGACGCCAGCCCCGATTGTTCAAAAAATCCTGAAAAAGTTTTTCCGCAGTCCAATTCCCCCAGCACAGCTTCCTGGAGGTAGCAGCCTTGAGAGTGCTGATTTTTGACGACTACGAGCAGATGAGCCGTTGGGCAGCTCACTATGTGGCCTGGAAAATCCGACAACTGGCCACTCCGCAGCGCCCCTTCGTGCTGGGTTTGCCCACCGGCTCTACGCCCGTGGGCACCTATCGCCACCTGGTGGAGCTTTATCGCCAGGGAAAGGTCAGCTTTCGGCATGTGATCACTTTCAACATGGACGAATATGTGGGCTTGGGCCCCGATCATCCCCAAAGCTATGCATACTTCATGCACCAGCATCTTTGGGACCATGTGGACTTGCCTCCCCAGCAGGCCCACATCCCCAACGGACTGGCCGAAGACCTGGAGCAAGAGTGCCAGCGGTACGAGCAGGCCATTGCTCAAGCCGGCGGTATTGACTTGTTCTTGGGTGGCTTGGGACACGACGGACACATCGCTTTCAACGAACCAGGTTCCAGCCTTCGCTCACGCACCCGGGTGGTGCACTTGAGTGAAGACACGATTCGGGCCAACGCACGGTTTTTCCAGGGCAACTTGAGCCAAGTGCCCCGAAAAGCCCTCACCGTGGGCGTGGGAACCATCCTGGACGCCCGAGAAGTGATGCTGCTCGTAAGCGGCCAAAGCAAAGCCTGGGCTTTGCACCAAATCGTGGAACAAGGAGTCAACCACATGTGGACCGGCTCGGCATTGCAATTGCATCCTCAGGCGTGGATTTTGTGCGACGAGCCAGCCACAGAGGAGCTAAAAGTCAAAACCGTGCGATACTTTCGCCAGGCAGGTCAGTCCTGGATGCAGTTGCCGCCGTTGGATTAGGGGTTGGTTGGTGCACGGAGGAACCACCTGCGGCACAAGGAGGTGCTCATGCAACTCTCCAACACTCTGACGACCGCTTCCTACCGCAGCTTGCTTCCCGAAGAAGTGGAGCAACTGCGGCGTCAAGGCTGTTGGGCCCAAAGTTGGGAGCAGGTGCTGGTGCATCCCCAGTTTCGCCCAGATCGGGTGTGGAGGGTGCGGTTCCTGGGACCGAATCATCTGGGTGTGTTCCGCCATCAGGTGCTTTTGCCCGGCGGGGTGGAACATCCTTCGGGAGTGTACGATGCCACGCTGTGTCACACCGCAGTGGGTGAGGATGCCCTGGTGCGAGGCGTGCGACGACACCTGGCCCAAGTGGACATCCACCCCAAGGCAGTGGTAGAGGATGTGGAGCTACTGGCTTCCACAGGCAACAGCGGCTTTGGCAACGGGGTGCGGTGCCAAGTGCTGGTGGAGGACGGCCAAAGAGCCTTGCCGCTTTTTGATCGCATGTCGGCCCATGTGGCGTGGCTTTTGCTCTTTTGGGCCTGGGGCACGCCGGCCTGGGATCAGTGGCTTGAGGCCATTGAGCAGTATGCCCAACACCAGCGGGGGGATCGGAGCCAAGTGGGCCCGGGAGCCCAAGTCTGCGGCTGCGGGACGCTGATAAACCTGAGAGTCGGACCGCATGCCCAGTTGTTGGGTGTAGCTCGGGCCACCAACGGCACGGTGCACGGACATCCGGACGCTCCCGGGTTCTTGGGACACGGAGTGGTGGCCGACCAGTTTATCCTAGGCTGCGGAGCCCGGGTGGACTCCCAAGCCGTGCTGGAGTGCAGCTATGTGGGCCAGGGGGCAGTAGTGCATCGGGGATTTTCGGCCATTCATAGCCTGGTGTTTGCCAATGCTGATCTGGCCCACGGTGAGGCCACTTCGGCCCTAGTGGGCCCCTTTACCACCAGTCATCACCGTTCCAGCTTGCTCATTGCCGGAGCATTTCTGTTTTTCAACGCAGGCAGCGCCACCAACGAAAGCAACCACTGGTACAAGCTCGGTCCATGTCATCACGGCCAATTGGGCCGAGGGACCAAAACGGCTTCGGACTGTTATATGCGCTGGCCGTGCCGGATTGGGGAGTTTACCATCGTGGCAGGCCGGCACTATGGACCGCTGGACACCACAGCGTTTCCGTTTTCTTATCTGTTGGGTCAGCAGGGGCAGAGCGTACTTTTGCCGGGGGCGAATGTGGCCCGAGTGGGGCCTTGGCGCGACTGGCGAAAATGGCCCCGACGCGACCGCCGCACGGGAACCGACCGTTTGGAATGGCTCCACCTGGACCTGTTTAGCCCTGCTACCGTGGGCAAATGCGAGCAAGCCCTGGACCTGTTGACCCAACTGCAGCGCCAGACTTCGCCCCCCGAGGAACCCATCCCCTTCCACGGCACGATCATCCCTCGCCAGCGGCTGGGCAAAGCCGTGGCGGCTTACCGCTTGGCGATGGAGCTTTTCTTGGGCCAACAGGTACTGGAACGGCTCCGCAATCTGTGGGCCTCGGACAACAAACTTTCGGCCCAAGAGGCCCAAGAACTTTGGCGCCGGTTCATCGCCCACCACCCCACCGGACAAGGCCCCTGGGTGGACTTGGGCGGGATGTTCATCCCTGCGGAGGAGCTTGAGCGTCTGTTGGGCTGGTTCGAATCGGGAGCTTCTTTGGAGCGTTGGGCCCAACTGGAAACCCACTTGGCGCAATTGCACCAGCATTACGAGGAGCTTTGCTGGAACTGGGCCGTGGGTCTGTGGAGTCGTTGGGCAAGAAAGCCCGCGGAAAACCTTGGCTGGTCTGATGTCAAGCGCGTGCTGGAAGTCTATCTTCAGGCTCTGGAGCAATATCGGGGTATGGTGCTTCAGGACGCCCAGGGGGAACTGGAAGCCATAGGCTGGGGAAAATGGCCTTCTCAAGACCACCGTTCCAACCCGTTGAAGCATCCCACCCTGGAGCAATTCCTTCATTTCATCTCCTCCCAGCGACAAATGGCCCGGGAATTGCTGGAACAGATAGCCGGGTTGATTTAACTTGGGCGAGAAGTTTTGCCGACCTTGTTTTGCTCTGGGGCTTTTTGCACCAAAGAAGCGCACAATCCGAACGGAGGCACAGAGGATTTTCCCCATGGCGCACAAGGTGATCTTGGACTTGGACCCGGGCATTCCCGACGCTGTGGCGTTGGCCATCGCTTTGTTTCATCCGCGTTTGGAAGTGGTGGCAGTGACGGCCTGTGCCGGGTCAGTTTCGCCAGAGCAGGCCACACGCAATGTGCAAGGGTTGATTGAGTATCTGGACCCTCCTCGATGGCCACGGTTGGGTGGGGCTCCCTTGGGACACACCAGTTGGTTGCCTGATCATCAGGAGCTTTATGGTCCCCAGGGGCTTGGTCCCTTGCGGCTCCCCGTGGCCGAGCTGCACCATGTTCACTCGGCGGACAAGGTGATCATAGAAGAAGTGCGAGCTGCTCCGGAGGAGGTGACGGTGGTGTGCTTGGGCCCTTTGACCAACCTGGCCCAAGCTCTGCAACGCGACCCGGCCGTGGAAGGGTTGATCGGGCGAGTGATGATGTATGGAGGGACCTACTTGGGCCCGGGGGATGTTGGACCCGTGGTGGAATTCAACATGGCTTGCGATCCTTTGGCTGCCCAACGCGTTTTTCATTCCCGAACCACCAAAACCCTCTTGCCCTTGGACACCGCCTTGCAAGTGGAGTTCAGCCTGGAGCTGTTTCAAACCATTCCCAGCCAACAGACCCGATTGGGCCGCCTGTTGCACCCGATGTTGGGCTATCTGTTCCGTCGTTATCGGGAGCGTCGGGGGCGCGAAGGGATTTTCCTGCCAGAAGTGGTCGCCTTAGCCACACTGCTTTATCCCCAATGGTCTCTGACCCAATTCCTCCCTGGCGATGTAGAAACCTCTGGAGAGCTCACCACGGGAGCTACGATCTTTGACCGTCGGCCCAACCCTCACTGGACCCCCAATGTGGATGTCATCACTCAAGTGGATGCCCAGGAGGTTCGGGAGTTCGTCAACCGGGCCCTCCATCACGCCGCCCGATGCATGCCCGAAGATTGAACAGGGTGCATGCCGGAACTGTGGCGGGGAGTCAAGCAGCTTTTCGGCAAATTCCAAGAAGCTCATTGCATCCTGCGGAACACGCCCGGGTCGTCGGTGCCGTCGCCGTCCCAATCACCCGCAATCGGGACATCCCCGGGGCGACCAAGTTGCAGGACCTGGTCGTCAGGATCAATTTGGCGATTGCCGTTGGTGTCCAGGATCCATTTGCCGGCTCGGAACACTGCCAGATCGTCAATTCCATCTCCGTCCCAATCGCCCACGACCGGAATATCCCCGGGCTGACCGAACTGAGCGATGGTTTCCTCGGGACTCCACTGGCCATCCCCATTGTTGTCCAGTCGCCAGATTCCGTCGCGGAACACGCCAATCGTGGCCACCCCATCCCCGTTCCAATCTCCCACCACCGGCACATCTCCTCCAGTGCCGAACCGGAAGACATGATCTATCAAGTCGGCTCTCAGTCGGGGATCGCTGACGCGGCGCATGGTGCGGAATCCCACCGGGGCTTCTTGGGGCATGGGCGGGAGGTTTTTGGCTTTTCCGCGATTTTGGTTGTCCCGATCCGGCAGCCCCGGCTCGCTGGCCAGTGCCAGAGGATCATTGGGCCAACTGGGTCCAAAGATTCCAATGTCAGTCTTGAAGTCCCCGTCCCAATCGCCCACCACCGGCACATCGTGCTCATCGCCCAGCAGGGCCCAAAGATCCTCCTCGTCCCAACGACCGTTGCCGTTGATGTCCAAGTACCAATGACCGGCCCGATAAATGCCCAAGTCGCTGTAGCCATCTCCGTCCCAATCGCCCACCACCGGCACAGCATCTGCCAGGCCGAAGCGGATTTGCTTGGGGGGTTTGTCTGGATCGGCCAGTAGGAGCCACAAGGCCTGTTGCATCTGTTCGGCACTGGGCAAGGCCATGGCAGTTGTTTGCAGTTGGGTGGTGCTCCAACTGGCTAGAGTGCCGGAGGTGCGCTCCCCACGCGGATGGCCTGCGTCAATCACGCTCAAGTGCCAAGTGTGTTCTTGGGGAGCTCCCACGCCCCCTCCGCCCACGGGAGCCGTTTGCACCGGAGGCGGAAAGATCAACACCGGAGCAAACACCGGTGGCACCGCAGCCACAAACACCGGTGGCCGCGGCAGCTCAATGCGAGTCACTTGGGTGTCAAATGGCACGATCTGAACGAACTCCTCCGGTGGCAAGGGAACCGGAGGCTGAGGAGGCTCCGGTGGTGGAGAAACCAGCCGAACCAAAATCTCACTAAAGTTGTTCTCCTGACTGTGCTCTCCTACACCAACGGAAATCAACCTGATAGCATCCCCTGGGTTGTCGGCCACTCCGCCAGTGGTGCCGGGAGTATCCACCCCGTCGTACCATCCCAAAGGATGCTCTTGAACCACGGTATAAGTGCCCGGATAAAGTCCGGCAAACTCGTAATAGCCCTCGGCATTAGTAGAGACCACCAAGGGATTGCCATCGGCTCCCAGGACCGGATTGCCTGAGTCGTCCAGCAGTCGCAAGGTCACCCCGGCCAAAGGCACATCCTCTGGGGAGCGTAGCCCCGGCCGCAGCGTAACCAGCACCGCAGGGTCCACCGGATCGGAGTTTTCCCACTCTACGGCTGGCCCGTCCTGGAACACATAGCCGCTGATCGTGGCCGGCAGAAGCTCGCCGAAGGTGTAATTGGTAGCGTTCACATTCTGCCCCAGGACGATTTGCGTGATGCGATCCTGGCTCACCACTCCGCCTGCGGTTCCGGCTCGTTCTGCTCCGTCCAGATAGTCCGAGGGTTGCACCTGAGCCAGCCCATAAGTGCCCGGGAAAAGCCCCGTGAAACTAAACCCTCCCGTGGCATCGGTCAAGACGCTAATTCCTAGCGGGTTGCCTGTAGCATCAAGCAGTTGGATCACCACGCCTTCCAGACCAGGCTCGTCCGGGTCGCGTAGGGCGTTGTTGTTCAGGTCCAGGTAAACGCTTCCGCTGAGCGAGGCGGGCAGTGCTTCGCCGAAGTTGTTCTGCTGGCTGTGTTGGCCGCCCAAGAGAGTGATTTGCTCAATAGCATTGGTTCCGGCAGCCACGCCTACGGTGGAACCTTCCACTTGTCCCGGATTGGCCGAAACACTCAAGTATCCCGAAGGCTGCACCTCCACCACGCGAAAAGTGCCCGGATGAGCGTAGGTGAAGCTGTATCGTCCCAAGGCGTCGGTGGTCTGCACCAACCCGGTGGGCACATAGGCCGAGCCGTCCCAGAGTTCCAACTGCACCTCCACTCCTGCCAGGAGCGGCTCGCCTGGGTCGTATTGGTTGTTCAGATTCATATCTTGATAAACTTGCCCGGAGATCTGGATCGGCAAGGGAGGTTGGAGCAGAGAAAGTCCTGCTCCTGCGGTTCGGGCCGAAGTGCCCTCGCCCGGGGGAAGCTCCGAATCCCGAGGCAAGTCCAAACTCGGGTGCAGGAGGGCATCGTATTGGTCGTAGAACCGCGTGGTGCCCACCACAGTTTCGTAGTGCCCTCCGGCGGACTCAAAAGTGGCTTCCAGCCGAGAAAGCTCAAACTCGGCTCCCTCCACCAGGGAGTTGGGCGTGTCGTCCTGCTCGTCCACATCGACGCTAAAGACCAGGGTTTCGCCGGGGTCCCAACCCGTGGCCTGAATCTCCAACCGCGTGCCTCCGTCGGCCACGGTGATGATCACCGAATCGATGCCATCGGCCGAGACGATCTGCACAGGAAACGCTGCCCCCACGCCGGGGCCTCCCGGAACGGTGTCGAAGAACACATCCCCTTGGTCAAACCCGTTGCCGTCCTGGTCACCGTCAATGACCAGTTGGGTCAATTGGGTATCGTGTCCTCCGCCGGTCCAGGTGATCTGGAACAAATCGCCGGTGTTTTCGGTCCCTTGGGTGGTTTGTTCAATATAAACGGCACCCAAGTGAATCTCCGGCACCGAAGCCGAAAGCAAACACCGTCCTTCCAGTGGTTCGCAGAACAACGGGCTGCGTTGTTGCCAGGGCCGTTGGGGTCGTCGCCTTAGAATGCGTCGCAGCCACTTCACGATGGAACCTCCTTGTTCCTTCCAGGGCAATGGAAACCTCAGCGATTCAATCTCAGTCTCAGGGCGCTTTCAGGACCCAGGTTCCAATAGCGTAACGAAGTGTCGTAGCTTCCCGAAATGAGCGTGCGTTGGGCCGGAATCCAGACCAATGAGGTAACCGACCCTTTGTGTCCTACCAGGCGCAAGACAGTCTGCCCGGTGCGCAGGTCCCAAATGCGAATCTGGTTGTCCGTTCCGGCGGTGGCCAGGTGTTGGGAGTCCAGAAAAGTCATGGCCAGCACACGGCCGGGGCGACTAGGCATGTGTCGCAGGAGTTGATTTTCTTCCAGGTTCCAAAGTGCCACGGTGGTCCCTTCCCCGGCTGAGGCCAAGAGCTTTCCATCTGGAGAGAAGGCCAAGGCTCGGATGCGGCGTCGGTGCACTTTTTGGCGCACTAGTCTTTGCCGTTCTGGCCAACTCCACACATAGAGAGTTCCATCCTGCCCTGCGGCCGCCAGCATTTTGCCTTGAGGAGAGAGCACCACCGCCCGCAGGTCCCGACAATCCGTAGCCAAACTGCCCAGGGATTCTCCCTGGTAGCTGAACAAGTGCACTCGGGTATCGTAGCCCACCACGGCCACCCCTTTCGGGAGAGCGATCATGGCCGAGACGGCTCGTCCCGGGAAAACCCACTGCCCTGAAAGTCGCCAGCTTCCTACCTCATAGCGCATCACGCGGCGATCATCCCCTGCGGAGAGGAGCCAGCGTCCATCGGGGGAGAAGACCACCGTGCGCACCCAATCGGCATGGCCGTCCAAGGTGGCCACCACTTGGTTGGTCCCCAAGCGGAAAACTCGCACCAGGTGATCGTCACCGGCAGCGGCCAGCCACGCCCCATCAGGGCTCATCGCCAAGGTGCTGACCACCACTGCCTCGTCCGGGCGCCGTGAAGGCACCTGGACCGTCTGCACGGCGGTGCGCAACGAGGATTGTTGAGCCGGGAGTGGAAAAACACCGCTGGCCCACACTCCCCAGGCCACAACCAATCCGACTCCCCATCCACGCAAAACCATGGCTACCCTCCCTGGAGCAAGTTGGGAGTCCTTTCCGACCCCAGGCCGGATGAGGACAGAGTTTCCCCTTGGGGCATTCCTTCGTATCGGCCTGGCTCAACCCCCATGTTTGGAACAAATGCTATTTCTCCCCCGGAGGTGATAATCTGTAGCGATCAGCCAAACTCCACCAGTTCCTTGAACCAAAGTGCTGGCCCTTGAGAGGGAGATTGGTAAGCTGAAAAGGACTTTCCGCCTAAGTGCTTGCACCCCTGGCGAGGGAAAACGCAGCAGGAAGCCCCCCCCTGATTTTGCCCCTTTTGAGCACGGTGTGTCGTGACGATTCAGGTGGACAAATCGGCCGGCCGGATTCGGGAGATGTTCCGGGAGATTGCTCCCCGGTACGACTTGGCCAATCATGTTTTGTCGCTGAACCTGGATCGGTATTGGCGTTGGCGCACCGTGCGCGCAGTTCGGCTTCGGGACCAGCGACCGGTTCTGGATGTGTGCACGGGGACAGGGGATCTGGCGTTGGCCTTCGTGCCCTGGGCACGGCAGGTCGGGGCCACGGTGATCGGCACGGATTTTTGCCCGGAAATGATTGCCCTGGCCCGACGAAAAGCCCAACGCCAAAGTGCCTCCCGACAGGTGGAGTTCCTCGTGGCCGACACGATGCAACTGCCGTTTGAAAGTGAGACTTTTCAGGCGGTCTCAGTTGCTTTTGGAATTCGCAATGTAGTCAGCTTGGAACAAGGACTGGCGGAGATGGTTCGGGTGTGTGGGCCAGGAGGACAGGTGGCCGTGTTGGAGTTCTCTTGGCCACGAAGTCGTATTTGGCAAAAAGTGTTCGGATGGTACTTTCGGTATGTTTTGCCGCACTTGGGCCAATGGATCGCCCGAAACCACCACCAGGCTTATCACTACTTGCCAGCCAGCGTGGAACAATTTCTCCCTGAGGAACAAATGTGCCGATTGATGAACCAATTGGGCCTCAAGGGTGTGCAAGCCCTGCCTCTTACCGGTGGAGCAGTCACCTTGTACCTGGGCCGCAAGCCCCCCTGAGCACAAGCGCCTCTTTTCCACCAAGTGAGTTTCCATGAGCCGACGACGCGTGGTGATGGCCATCACCGGAGCCAGTGGGGCGATCTATGCCGTGCGTTTGTTGGAAGTTCTGGTTTCTTCCGGCATAGAGGTCCATCTGTCCATTTCCCCAGCCGGAGCCACCTTGCTGAAAGAAGAACTAGACTTGCAGGTGGACCTGGAACGCTTTGACCCAGGGGAACTGCTACCCGATCCGAGCCAAATCTCCGCCGACAGCAAACTTCAGCTCATTCGTCAACTGGCTGGCGTCTCCTCCGCAGAAAGCAGCATTTTCCATGCTCCCGGCAAATCTCCCGGCGAGGTGATTTACCACCACTACATGGACTTTTACGCGCCGATTGCCAGTGGATCGTTTTTGACCCAAGGGATGGTCGTGTGCCCCTGTTCCGGAGGGACGCTGGCCAGCGTGGCCTCAGGACTGGCCCAAAACCTCATCACCCGAGCTGCCGAAGTCCACTTGAAAGAACGCCGTCGGTTGATCCTGGTGACGCGCGAAACCCCCTTGTCGCTGGTGCATGTGGAAAACATGAAACGGTGTTTGGAAGCTGGAGCGGTGGTGATGCCAGCAGCCCCTGGATTTTACCACGGCGTGCGTAGCGTGATGGACCTGGTGGACTTCGTCGTGGCCCGAGTGTGCGACCAATTGGGCGTGCCTCACCGGTTGATTCGCCGCTGGGGACAGTAGAGAATTCTTCCACCTGCGAAATCCCTCCGCCGGTTGGCCGAAGGTTTTTAGGACCATGTGGACCTTGACGCGGCGATTGTTGGAACTGGTGCGGTTCAGCCACACGGTGTTTGCATTGCCTTTTTCGCTGGCCGCACTAGTGATGGCTTGGAGCATGCGGTCTCAGCCGCTCAGGTGGCAGGAGGTGCTGGGGATCCTGCTGTGCATGGTCATGGCCCGAAACACCGCCATGTCCTTCAATCGCTTGGTGGACCGCCATCTGGATGCTCAGAACCCTCGCACCCAAGGTCGCCATCTGCCCGCCGGGCTGTTGTCCGTGCGCACGGTGGTGGTGTTCTGGTTGGTAAATGCGTTGGGATTTGTGGCTTCCACAGCCTTGTTTTGGCCCAACCCTTGGCCGCTTGGGCTTTCGGTGCCGGTGCTGGTGTTTATTTGTGCTTACAGTTTCACCAAGCGATTTACGGTGCTTTCGCACTTTTGGCTGGGCACATCGTTGTTGCTTGCCCCGGTGTGCACCTGGATTGCTCTGATGGGCATGCAGCAGTTGGAGGTGCCGTTGGTGTTGGGCGCAGCAGTGCTGCTTTGGGTGTCCGGGTTTGACATCATTTACGCCTGTCAGGACGAAGCGGTGGATCGCCGTTTGGGTCTGCGCAGCGTTCCGGCCCGATTGGGAGTGGCCAGAGCACTGAAAGTGGCCGCTGCGTGCCACGCCGGGATGATGATCTGTTTGTGGCTACTGCCGTGGGTGTTTCCGGCCTTGGGATGGAAGTTTTACTTAGGTACGGCAGCCGTGGCTGCTTTGCTGATCTACGAGCATTGGTTGGTGCGTCCCGAGGATCTCAGCCGGGTCAATGTGGCGTTTTTCCATGTCAATGCCGTGGTAAGTCTTGGTCTGCTGGGCTTGGTGGTGCTGGATGTGCTGAGCTAGCCCTGGCAGTATGGCCCCAGGCTTTTTCGGCAACTTAGGCGATTTGCTCCGGGGGGCGAAGCTGCGCGGCTAGTTCTTCCGGCAAAGGCACGCCGCGCAAGATTCCATGACACACCAGATTCTGGTCCACAAACTCCTGGAACTGACACACAATCATGGCTCGAGGACGGACCCGAAGCAGCTTGGCCACAATGACCAACCGATCCCCGGGCCGCACGATGCCCCGAAACCGCACCTCCTCCAGCCCCCCAAAGCCCAACAGCTTGCATCCGCCCAGAAGATCGTACTTGATCGTAAAATAGCTGGCCAACTGAGCTGCCGCTTCACACTGAATCACTCCCGGCATCAAGGGCACCCCAGGCATGTGCCCTCGCACCCAAAACTCCTGATCCGTCAAGTCCTTGTAGCCCACGCAGATTTTGTTTTCAAAGTCCTCATAAACCACGGCGGTGAGCTGTTCCATTTCGTACCGCTGGGGATTGTAGCGGCGGATTTCGTCCAGGTCGGCCACCACTTGGTTTAGATCATAGGCCGCGTGGTCCAGGATCAGCTCTTTGGAAGTTTTCACCGCAGGGTTTCCCGTAGCAAAGGAGTACCCATCATGTGCGCACCTGACGCCGTTTGGCCCGACGACGCTTGGAATTGGCCGGACGCTTGCCATGGTTGGCTTTTTTGATCTTCTTGTTCACTTTGGTCATGGTCGGTCTCTCCAGGTTGGGAAAAACAAGTACCTTTGGCCCGACAAACCCTTCAGCACGACAAGAAACCCGCTTGAGGAAATTCGCCACAGTATGGGCCTGATGCGCTTATCATAGTGGAAGCTTTGATTGGGGCAAAGTGGGCTGGGCCGATCTGGCTGGGCCCAAGATCTGAAAAAAGCTACAGTTGAACAAACCCCAGCTCCCAACCTCCAGGAGACGCACCATGTCGGCAGTGCTGGTCACAGGAGGGGCAGGATTCATCGGCTCTCATCTGGTAGAGCACCTGGTGGAGCAAGGCTACCAGGTGCGCGTGCTGGACGATTTTTCTACCGGAAAGGAAGAGAATCTCCATCGGGTACGCTCCCAGGTGGAGGTGATTCGGGGCGATGTAGCCGATCCCCAGGCAGTGCGTCGGGCGGTGGAGGGAGTGCGGTGGGTGTTCCATCTGGCCGCCTTGGCCAGTGTGCCCCGAAGCGTGGAAGACCCTCAGGCCACCCATCAGGCATGCGCCACCGGCACCTTGGTGGTGTTGGAACAAGCTCGCCGCTGGGGAGTGCAACGAGTGGTTTATGCAGGCTCAAGCAGTGCCTATGGGGACCGGTCCGAGGGCCCTTTGCAAGAATCCCTCTCTCCGTCTCCTTTGTCCCCCTACGCCGCCGCCAAGCTGGCCGGAGAGCACTACTGCCAGAGCTTCTATCACAGTTTGGGTCTGGAGACCGTGGTGTTGAGATATTTCAATGTCTATGGTCCGCGACAGGACCCTCGGGGACCTTATGCCGCGGTGATTCCCAAGTTCATTGAGGCAGCTTTGGAAGATCGTCCGCCGGTGGTGTTTGGCACGGGAAAGCAGAGCCGGGACTTTGTCTATGTGGAGGATGTGGTGCGAGCCAATCTCCTGGCTGCCCAAAGCCCTCAAGCTCCCGGCGGGGTGTTCAACATCGGTAGCGGCCGCAGCACCACCCTGCTGGAGCTGCTGGAGGTGTTGGAAGAAGTGTTGGGCCGGAAGTTGCAACCTCAGTTTGCTTCTCCGCGCCCAGGCGATGTGCTGCACAGCCAAGCCGACATCAGCCTGGCTCAAAAGTGCCTCGGCTACACTCCCCGGGTGTCGCTACGCCAGGGATTGGAGCAAACCGTTGAGTTTTTCGCTCGGCAAAGAGCTTCTTGCCCTAGGGGATCCTCCGCCAGCTAACGCACATCCTGAGCAGGTCGTTTCGGACCCCGGGGCTTAAGCCGATGCTTCTTTGCCAAGTTCCTATCTTCCGGCTGCTTGCCTTTCTGCTTGGGAGTGGGCTTGCACCTGTTGGTGCCATTGATTCCAGCGTTGCACGAGCCGCGTGAGCACCTGGGGATGCTTTTGGCTCAAGTCGTGGCGTTCGGTAGGATCGGTACGAAGGTCGTAAAGCTCCCAACGCGGGGAGCGTTTGCGCCGAACGGCTTTCCAAGGGCCGATGCGCACGGCATCGTGCCAAGGCACACTCCAGAACAGTTCCCGAGGCTCGTTGGTCTCCGGATGGAGAATGGCCCGCAGCAGGCTCTGGCCCACCAGGGGCAAAGGACGCCGGGAACCCAGTTGCTTCGGGTAGCTTGCTCCGGCCAGTTCCAGCAGGGTGGGCATCAAGTCCACCACATGCCCTACCTGATGGGTGATGCTTCCGGGTTTGGAGATGCCTTGGGGCCAGTGGACGATCAAGGGGGTGCGAATTCCGCCTTCGTAGCCGGAGAGTTTGGTGCTGCGCCAAGGGGTGCTGCTGAGCGTGGCCCAACCCAACCCGTAGGCGGCAAAAGTTTCCGGTCCACCAGGCATGTTGTCCGGTCCGCTGCCTGGGTGAATCGCCACGCCGTCCAGGCGCCAGGAGGCGTTGTCCCGCCCCGGACCAAATCCAAACCCGGACTTCGTGGGCCCTATCCCCCCATCCGGAGCCGGCCCATTGTCCGAAAGAAAAATAATCACCGTGTTCTCCAGCGCCCCATGCTCCCGAAGCACTCGCACTAATTCGCCCACTCCACGATCAATCCATTGCACCTGAGCGGCATAGACGGCCATGCGTCGGGCCTGCCAGTGGGGATAAGGGGCCTTGGACCAAGGGGGGACCGAGTCAGGCCACGGGGCCACCCCCCAGGCCGGATCCACCAGGCCCAACCGAATCTGCCGCTGATGTCGGGCCTGACGCAATTGGGTCCAACCGGCCAGGTAGCGACTCTCCAGCGGCAAGTAATCTTCGGGCGGAGCGTGCAAAGGCCAATGAGGAGCAATGTGAGCCACATAGAGGAAAAACGGTTTGCCCAACTCCAACGCCTCTTGGACAAACTCCACCGCGTAGCGATTCAGCTCCCGGGTCAAGTAAAAGTCCTCGGGAAGCTTGATTCGCTTGCGATCCAGGTACCAGGGGTTGTGTTGCACTTCGTCGAAGTAGCTGATTTTGGCTTGGCACATCGGCCCAAAGAACCGATCAAAGCCCAGCTCCACCGCCAAGCGGCGTCGCTGCCACTTGCCAACCATCATGGTGCGATAGCCGGCTCGCCGGAGCACCTCGGAAATCAACACGCAACGGTTCAGGTCGATGGGATCGTTCCAGTATTCGCCCCGATGGCCAAGCTGCTGGCACCACAGTCCTGTCAGCAGAGATGCCCGAGTGGGCCCACACACAGCGTTGTTATAAAATTGGGTGAATCGCACTCCGGCTTGGGCCAGACGATCCAGGTGCGGTGTGCCAATCTCTCCCCCATAACAGCCCAAGTCCGACCACCCCAAGTCATCCGCCATGATCAGAATAATGTTAGGCTGGTCGTTTGCCTGAGTGTTCCCCGGTTCCCAAAGTGCTACAACCGTGCACAGCCCAATCAGTGCCCATGCTGCACGCATCGCTGCCTTCTCCTTGCTGATTTCATTCTAAGGATTTTTATGAATCCTGGCATTGCCCAACGCAAGTTTTTTTTTTGGGAAGTTCGGTGGGCAAAACTCGTTTGCCTGCTGGCTTTGGCCCAACCACAATGAAATGCCGAAAGTGTCGCATTGGTGCTGCATTTTTCCCCACACACACCACTTGCGGAGCACGAGCAATGCCGCTGGGGAGACGGTTGTGCTGGCAACTTCTCTTGGTGCTGGGATTTTTGCCGCCTTTGGCATCAGCCGGGGACCAAATTCCCAGCACGGGCCACACCACCCCGGAGGTTCGTCCTTTGGATGAACTGATCTTGGGGTTTGTCCGAAAGCACGAGATTCCCGGGGTGGCCGTAGCAGTGGCTTATCGTGGCAAGTTGGTTTATGCGCGAGGATTTGGTTGGGCAGACCGCCAGAACCAAGTGCCTGTGCAACCTCACAGCTTGTTCCGTCTGGCCAGTGTTTCCAAACCCATCACAGCCGCAGCCGTGCTCAAGCTGGCCGAACAGGGCAAGCTCCGACTGGACGATCCGGTGCTGAAGTACCTGGGTTGCTTCTCCCCCCTGCCAGGTCGGCGCATGGATCGTCGTTGGCACAAGATCACCCTGCGTCACTTGCTTCAGCACCGGGGAGGCTGGGATCGGACCCTTTCGGGAGACTGCATGTTTCGTCAGGTGGAGATTGCCTTGGCCGCTGGAGAGCCTCCCCCGGCACGACCCCAGACCGTGATTCGCTTCATGCTGGGATGGCCGTTGGATTTCCGGCCAGGGGAACGATACGCCTACTCCAATTTCGGCTATTGCCTGCTGGGGCGCGTGAT
>JAJRRR010000136.1 GCA_024279285.1 Planctomycetota bacterium | reverse complement strand
GGGGGGGGGGGGGGGGGGGGGGGGGGGGGGGGGGGGGGGGGGGGGGGGGGGGGGGGGGGGGGGGGTAGGCTCTTGAGTTTCACAACTTGGATCCTCTTGCGAGCGGTATTGAGCATACACGCGCCGAAAAGTCTCCAGCATGGCAAGTTGCCAATGAATGCGTTGGGCGATGTCCTCGGCCACTGCCTTCAGCACATCCTGGCGTTTCAGAGGCTTTTGCAGATAGTGGCTGGCACCGGTTTCCCAAGCCGTTTGCACACGCTCCAGAGTGGAATGGGCCGTGATGAAGATCACCTGGGTCCAAGCGTTTCGGGATTTGGCAAACTCGGCCAGCTCCAGCCCGTTCAGCCCCGGCATCTCGATATCGGTGATCAGCACATCACAACAACATCCGTCCAACCATCGCTGCGCTTCCCGAGGATCGGTAAAGCAGTGGATTTGAATCTGCGGAGCAAACTCTTTGGAAATCATTCGTTCTAAGATGCGGACCATATCAGGGTCGTCATCCACAATGGCTAACTGGTAGCGCCGAGGAGGTTGATCAGGCACGCGATTCATGGTCGTTCTCCTTCCCTTGGAGTTGCTGCCCCCGCATCCTGACACGCTGCCCCAGCCAAGGTCGTGCCACGATCGCGGAGAGAAGAAACTCTGGTGTGCGTAACCGACACAACACCACCCACTTAGGTGCGCTGTCGTCAATTAGAACATAGAATCTGCTCCGTGGCGGTGCGGGTCAAACGCCAAAGATTTCCAGCCAATTAACCCCTTTTGCCGTTTCTAACTAGTTGGCACGAAAACTGTTTGCTGAAGCTGAAAAAATGTTGGCTTTTTTCGTTTTTTTCCGGCTACACGGGCAAATGGGAGCAGTCGTGTTGGAAAAATCTGCTAGCACCTCTGCTGGACTGCTCTGGGAGTCCAGTTGGGCCAAGGCTTATAATCCCCCGACCTTTGATCTCCCCTTTGAGCAACTCCAAAAAACACCGACTTGGTGTGCCAAGTTGGCACATTTGTAAGAACAGGCAAAAGGGTACGCTGCGGCGGACCAACTCTACCGGGCATGTTTTTTGGGAGGCAAGGAGGCCCGAGCATGCTTGGCAGGTGGCCCTGGGGAGCCATCGCCGGAGGAATGATCTGGATTTTGGGGCTTGGGGCCCTGTGGCCCTGTCAGGCCCAAACGATCCGCTTGCGCGTAGTCTGGGGCGGAGAAGTACCCCAACGCTGGAGCGGTCAAATCCTGGTTGAAGGAACCCAGCTAGTGGGATTTGTTCCCTTGGGCATTGACGCCGACGAGCCGGGTTCCATGTGGCAACAGGAAAATGTGCTTTTTATCCGTGCGGCCTCCCCTCGGCACTACGACGGTGTGGACTTGCTAGTGCGTTGGGCTCCAGGAGCCCAGTTGAAGTTTCTCCAATGGCGCAGCTCCCCCAAGGCCGAAGTCGGGGATCCTGGCTCGGTGACTCTGAAACGATTGGCCCAAGGCCCTTGGGACATCCGACTGGACGAAACGGGAAGCCAATTGGTGGTGCGCCGCTTGGGAGGGGATGGGCTGTATTTCCGTCTGACAAGTCCTAGTATCCTGCCTCCCCGAGCTCCCGTGGAAGCGCTCCTGGCTTGGAATGCCTGGGGACCGCCTTCGGGAAACGAAGCCCGGGTGATGCTCCGGCTTCGCCGAGGACGCCAAGGGGAAGTGCTCCACGAACAACAGCTCTCCCCAGCAGAACTCCCTACTTCGACAGAGCATCCCTGGCACTGGAGACTTCCGGCGCCGGAACAGGAAGGGGTGTACACTCTGGAAGTGGAAGTGGTGGGCAAAAGGTGGCCTTTGCCTTTGGCCCGACGCCAAGTGCTGCTTCTGGCCCGGCGGCAGTTTGTAGTTCTGGACCCTCGCCGTCCCTTGCCTGTCTTGCCTTCTGAAGCTTGGCAAGAGGTAAGCTCCTTGGACCCCACTTCCCCCCGCTGGTGGCAGCGTTTGCAATGGCCGTGGCCTTGGCCCTGGAACAAACAGCAACCCCCTCCGCCTCAAGTGGAAAAACCCCCTTGGGGCCGTGTGATGAAACTTCCTGGTGTCAAGGACCACCCGGTTCACTGGACCCGATTTCAACTCTCCGGAGCCGAACCTGGGAAACCTCACCTGCTGGAGCTGCAAGTGCCCGCCCACCTGGAACAAACCCTCGTGGTAAGCATCCTGGAGCCGGACGCCACGGGCAAAATCACCTCGCTGGGAGTGGACTCTGGGGTGGAAGTGCACAAGAAGTGGGGCCCTACAAAGCCAGGTTGGATGGTGCATCGGTTGTTGTTTTGGCCTCGCACAGATTCTCCTTGGGTGGTGGTGGCCCATCGCCAAACTACTCCTGCCTGGTTAGGCAAGTTGCGTTTGCTTCGTCCTAATAGTTCTTCCTTTCCGTCACCAGATTCTCCGCGAGCCAAAGCTTCGGGGCGAGAAGTCTGGGCCCATTGGGCTCGGCCCCTTTTTCCAGAAACTTTTTTGGCCACGGTGGCCCAAGATCCCTTTAGCGGTCGCAGTCTGGACGACTGGCAAACTTTCTACGAAGCCGGAACTCGCCTGGTTCAATATCTGCAATGGGCTGGATACACCGGAGCGATGGTATGCGTGTATGCCGATGGGAGCACGATCTACCCCAGCCGGGTGCTTCAGCCCACCCCACGCTACGATACCGGTGTGTTCTTGGACACCGGCGAAGGCTGGCAACAGAAGGATGTGTTGGAGTTGCTCTTTGAGCTATTTGATCGCCAAGGTTTGACACTGGTGCCCTCGCTGGATTTTTCCACCCCCTTGCCCGAGCTGGAAGCCCAGGTGCGCCAGAAAGACTCCCCCGCAATGCGTTGGGTCAACCCGCAGGGAGAACTCTGGACGGAGCACTTCCCGCCGCAACGGGGTCGGGCCATGTACTACAACGCCCTGCACCCCCAGGTCCAACAAGCCATGTTGCGCGTGGTGGAGGAACTGGTGCGTCGCTACGGGCACCATCGTTCTTTTGGAGGGGTGGGGATCAGCCTCGGTCCAGAAAGCTATGCCGTGCTCCTTTCCCCCCCTTGGGGCATGGACCCGGAGACTTTGCACCGTTTTTTGCAAGACCGTGACAAGCGTCTTCCCCAACCGGGGCTTTCGCCACGCACACTCCCCTATTGGGTGCTGCGTTCCTGGGGAGGGGAGTTTCTGCAGTGGCGCAAAGACCAACTGACGAGTTTCTATGAACAGATGGTCCAAAAGGTCCAAGCCGCCGCTCCTCAAGCACGTGTGTATCTGTTGTGCAACGATGTGTTTTTACGGCCCGACTTGCAAGGCCTGGTCCAACCCCAGTTGGAACGCTCCTCGGCTAGCGAGGAGCTTTGGAATCGTCTGGGGTTGGATTTGAAGAAACTCCATCAACTGGGGATAGAAGTGGTCTTGGGGGGGCTGCGTCGCAGTGGGCATCAGTGGCCGGAGCGTCGCATGCACTTGGCCGTGGACAAGACTCTGTCTCGGACAGCAGAGGGAATAGGAGTGGGCAGTTGGGGATTTTTCCACCTGCCGGAAGAACTCCCCCTGGAAGATCCCCGAACCGACTCCGTGTTCGCTCAAAACCCCACTTGGCTGGTGGCCCAGGTGGTTCCCCTGGGTGTGTCCAATCGGGCGCGGTTTGCTCAAGCTCTGGCCCGACGCGATCTGCGGACTCTGATAGACGGAGGCTGGAGTGTGCTGTTGGGTCAGGAGGAGTGGGTGCGAACGTGGTTTGCGGCGTTTTCCTCACTCCCTCCGGTGGAGTTTCGCACTTTCCAAGGCTCGGGAGATCCACTGGTGGTGCGTTGGGCTAGTTGGAACGATGCCACCTATGTTTATCTGGTCAATCCTAGTCCTTGGCCCCTTTGGGTTCAACTCACCTACACCGCTCCTCCCCGATGCCAAGTGTGGAAACTCCCTCATCAGGAACCGCTGGCCCCTTTGTTGCTTGAAAACTCTCAGCATCAAGTGGAAGTGGCAGTAGAAGGCTATGGGTTGGAAGTGTTGCGCTTTTCGGCCCCTGGAGTGGTGCTTCGGCAAGTGGAAGTGCCACTTCCAGGCCAAGCCCATGCCAGCTTGGGCCAAAGGGCAGCCGAACTGTTGGGACGCTTGGCCCAACTGCGAAGTGGCTCCCCGGCCCTGCCGGTAGCCAACGCTGATTTTGAAGCCCCCGGACAAGACCAAACTCCTGTGCCCCAGTGGATCCTGACGCACGAGGGCCAAGCCACCGCTCGGGTGGTCCAGCAACAAGCCCACTCCGGAAAGCAATGCCTGTTGTTGGAAAACCACTCAGGAGTGGTTTCGGTACTGAGTCAAGAGCTGCAACTGAGCGGCTGCGGGCGTGTGGCCATAACCGCTTGGTTGCGCACCGATGAACCTCAACATCCTCCCACATTCAGGTTGGCCATTCAGGGCACTTATTACGGACAACCTTATTACCGCTATGCCGCGTTGGGCACCCCTCCAAGCCAGGTCCGCTTGTCCCGCCGCTGGAGGCAATATGTGTTCCTCGTGCCCGACTTGCCCTTGCAAGGGTTGGAGCAGGTCCGGGTGCGATTGGACCTATTGGGTTCCGGTCGGGTATGGGTGGACGATGTAGCCGTGTATGAGTTGCTGTTTAATCAACGGGAACTGGTGCAGCTTTCCAAGGAGTTTTCGGAGGTGTATGTGCTGTTGCAGCGGGGGGAATATCGGCAGGCCTTGGAGCGGCTGGAAGGGTACTGGGCCCAATTGCTTCTGGCCCGAGGACCCGCACCCCCGGCCTCTGTGGCCCAGCAGCCCCGACCCGTGCCATCCCGGAGCACTCCCTCTGCCGGTGGTTCTGATCCCTCCCCTGCCCCGGGATCTCAATCCTGGTGGCGACGCTGGCTGCCTAGTTGGCTACGCTAAGCTCTCGCCCTGGCCCCTCTTGCTCTTTAGCAATCCTCCACAACTCCGCCCGGAGACTGGAATAGGGCCTGTGGGTGTGATATAGGAGAAGCGGTTTTTTTCTTGGTTCTTGTGAGAGAAGGAGCGTGCCCATGCGTGCTTTGATC
>JAJRRR010000135.1 GCA_024279285.1 Planctomycetota bacterium | reverse complement strand
TGGGGCCAATCGGCACGCTGTTCCAAGGCGGCCAGCAGCCCGCCCAGACACTGGTCCCAAAGAGTCACCTGGGCCGCGTACCAGCGTCGCAGTCCCAACAGTTCATCCGGATCGGGTTCCTGGGGCAACAGGAGCCCCGGCACCCGAGCTTGCCGAGGCGGCGGAGCTTCTTCCTGTGAATCGACATACTGGGTGCGCATCTCCCAGGGTGCGTCCCAGACTTGGGCCAAAGACCCCACATGGACCCAAAGCAAATAAGGTTCTCGCAACTCCTCCAGCAACTCCACCACGGCGGCCATGAGTTGGGCCAAATGGGTTTGTTCCCACCAAGCAGCACATTCCTGGGGGAGTTGGGCTTCCGGCAGTCGCACCCGACGCTGCCACAAGGAGCTCCAAGGATGCTCCAGCACCCAAGGCTCATCGCTGGCCAGACAGGTGTTCACCCGGTGTTGGGCCAACTGTTCCAAAAGCCACAGCTGAGCTTCTGCTAGGGAGCGCTGCCACGGATGCCATCCGCTCCACAAGGACAAATAAAGATGCTCCAAGCTGGTGCTTTCCATCACCACCTGGTCCCAACACACCCCTTGCCAAGCCAGGCGATTGAGCGTGGGCGTGCAAATCCAGGAGTTTCCGAAACAACCCAGGTAGTTCAAATGCAGCCGATCCACGGCCAGCACAAGCGCGTTCATGCTGCTGGTTTCTCCGCAGGGCTATGGTTTTGGAAGCTTGATGGCCCGGGTGGAACTAAGTGGTGTCGGCCAGTTCGATGGCTTCCTCCTGGGTGGCCGAGGCGTTGCGAAATCGGTCGGCTACCAAAGTGTCAAACATCAGTTGGCAACCGTGGTAGGCGATCATGGGCAAGAGGGTCAAGGGACCGAAGTAGTGCACATACTCCGATGCCACATCCAGACCCACCAACAAGGTCTTCTGGCTTCCGGCAAACCCGGCCGCGATGCGGTCTTCGCGGCTGACCTGGCCCAAGCGGGCCAGTCCCAACGCAGCAAACAACCCCAACATGTGAAGCCCGTTGACCACTACGATCATCAAAAGCAATGCGTCCCAAGGGAACCCCTCGGGCACCTTGCGCAACACCATTCCGCTGCGAGTGGCTCCCACCAGGACCATGGTCAGGGTTCCCAGTTGACACAGCACGCCCAGGGGAACTTTGTTCCGCGTGGCCCACTGGCCCACTGGTCGCCAGAGCCTCAACCCTTGGGCAGCCAGCACTGGCACCAGCACCACCCAGGCCAAGCGCTTCATCAATCGCACGGGTTCCAGGGCGGCTTGGGCTTTGGCAGCCAAGGGGCCCAGGGCCACATACAACCACGCCGGGGTGATCAGAAAACAGGCCAGGTTGGTCAGCATCGTCACCAGCAGCGAAACCGCGTCGTTTCCTCCGGCCCGACGCGTCCACACCGAAGCGGTGGCGATGGTGCAAGGCACACTGGCGGCAATCATTACCCCGGGGCCCAGCCCGCTGGGCAAGGTGGCCGTCAAGTTCCAGGCCACCAGGGGGATCAGCCCAAAGGTGGTCCCCACGGCCACCAGCACCGCCCAAGGAT
>JAJRRR010000134.1 GCA_024279285.1 Planctomycetota bacterium | reverse complement strand
CCCACACCACGGATCCGCCGGACCAAAAGGCAAGCGGATCAACCGTCCGCTCACCTCTCCGGGGGCTACCTGGTCCAAGGTAAGCAGGGGAAAGCGTTGGAGTCGGGCCAGGAGTTGCTGGGGGGCAAGGAGTTCCTTCACCTGCTGGCTTCGTTGCAGAAAACGCTCTCCGGCTCGCTGCAGCTCCCAGGAGTTCCAGAGCACCACCCAGCTTTCCCGAGGCAAAAATTCATCCAAATAGGCCCGAGGGGAAGAAGGCTTCTGAGCAGTTGGGTCGGTTCTGACCGGACAAAGCACCAGCTCCACCTGGGAAAGCTTTTCGGTGCTTCGCTGGCTAAAGGGGTCAAAATGCCGGATGGAGTCAATTTCGTCCCCGAAGAACTCCAACCGGACCGGCTGATCCCATTGGGCCGCAAAGATGTCAAAAATCCCCCCGCGTCGGGAAAACTCCCCGGGCAACTCCACCGCCGGAACTGAATGAAATCCCAACTGGACTAGTTGTTGGGCCAGATGGTTGGGGTCAAGCTGCTGGCCCACCCGAAGTGTCAAGCTGGCATGTTCCAACTCCTGGAGAGTAGGAACCGGCTGCATCAGCGCCCCGGGTGAACTGACCACCACCCCCTGCTGCTTGCGACGAAGCGCTTGGAGGGTTTTGATCCGCTGTCCTTGCAGGGCCACGGTGCGGGGGTCGGGCTGTTCGGACTCAGGCGACGGATCAAGCTGGGGAAAAATAAGAAGCGGCCTGGTTCCCAACCCCTCCAGGTCCTCGGCCACCTGGTCCAGTTGTCCACTCTGAGGGCACATCAGCAAGACGGGACCAGGAGCCTTATGGGCCAGCAAGGCCAGCAGAAGCGCATACGCCCCCCCCTCCACCCCTTCGGCGCTTGCCCCCTGGCCTCCGCTCATCTGCTCCAGGAGCTGTTTCACCCCAGGCAGCGAGCCAAGGTGGTCAAGCACCTGGGTGGCCACTTGGCTCCACCGGAGAGCTGTTGGCCGGGAAGTCATTTTCACTAAATTGTAGGGCCGAATCCCACTTTGAGCGAACAGGAGTCCGAAGATGCGATTTCGCACGCGAGCCATTCATGTGGGTCAGGAGCCGGACCCCACTACCGGTGCTGTGGTTCCCCCGATTCATGTGGCCAGCACCTTTGTCCAGCCGGGCCCTGGCCAATGGGGACAATACGACTATTCCCGAAGCGGCAACCCCACCCGAAAAGCCCTGGAAACCACTCTGGCCTCCCTGGAAGAAGGGACCGGAGCCCTGGCTTTCAGCACCGGAATGGCCGCCATTCATGCCGTGGTCATGTTGCTTCAAACGGGGGATCACATTTTGGCTGGGACTGACATCTACGGAGGCACTTATCGGCTGTTGCACAAGATTGCCCCTCGGGCCGGACTGGAAGTTTCCCTGGTGGACACCACACAGGTGGACCGGGTGCGCCAGGCCCTGCGGCCCAACACCCGGTTGCTTTGGCTGGAGAGCCCAGGCAATCCGCTGCTTTCCATCACCGACATAGCCGCTTGTGCCCAACTGGCCCATCAGCACCAAGTGCTCGTGGCTGTGGACAACACCCTGGCCACCCCGGTGCTGACCCGACCTTTGACCCTGGGAGCCGATGTGGTGGTGCACTCGGCCACCAAATACTTAGGCGGCCACAGCGACTTGCTGGGCGGAGCGTTGGTGGTTCGGGACCCGGAGCTTTGGCAGCGGCTGTACTTTATTCAAAACGCCACCGGAGCCGTGCTGGGGCCGTGGGAAAGCTTCTTGTGCTCTCGGGCACTAAAGACTCTGGAACTTCGCGTGCTGGCACAGTGCCAAACGGCTGCCCAAGTGGCCCAATTCCTCCACCAGCATCCCAAAGTGCGCAAGGTTTACTATCCCGGGCTACCCGATCATCCCGGACACCACCTGGCCGCCCGGCAGATGCAAGGCGGATTTGGGGCCATGGTGAGTTTTGAAGTGCACGGGGACTTGGAAGCGGCCAAACGAGTGCTGGGAGGGTTGAAACTGTTCCGCTTGGCAGTGAGCCTGGGAGCGGTGGAGTCGCTCGTGGAACAACCGGCCACCATGTCCCATGCCAGCTATGACCCCCAAGACCGTCTGGCGCACGGCATCCGCGACGAACTGATCCGCCTGAGCATTGGCCTGGAAGATCCCCAAGACCTGATAGAAGACCTGGACCAAGCTCTTAGCCGAGCGTGAGCAAAGCCCAGGCCAAGCTCGTCTCCCCGAGGGCTCTATGGCTTTCCAGGGGTTAATTCTGCTTGGGTCGGGGCTTGAGAGGCGATAAAATGAAAGGGCCTAGTTTGGTCCTGATTGGTGTCCTCGTTGGAGTCGCTCTGGAGAAACTATGTCCACAAGCTCCAACAAGACTTCCTCCCCAGGCGTTTCGCGTCGGGAGCTATTGCGTCAAAGTGCGTGTGGGTTTGGGATGCTTGCTCTGGCCGGATTGTGTCAACGGCAAGCGGCGGCAACTCCTGCGGACCCCTTGGCTCCTCGTCCGCCGCACCTTCCGGCTCGGGCCAAGCGAGTCATTTTTATATTTATGCAGGGTGG
>JAJRRR010000133.1 GCA_024279285.1 Planctomycetota bacterium | reverse complement strand
GAGCAGTTGGAACAAGTGGCTTCCAGTGCACGGCCCGAGGAGGTAAGCCACCGCGTTGCCCAACAGCTTCAGCAGCTGGCCCAAAAAATCGCTGCCTGGTCCGTGCCCGAGGCTGCCGAGGTGGCAACCCAACTGAAGCAACTGGCCCAGCAACTCCAACCCACTTCCGCTCCAGAAACCACCGCGGCATCTTCGGCTTCCAGCCCGAAACGCATGAGCCCGGAGCAACTCTATCAACAAAACTTCTGCGATTCCCAAGGCCAGGATCTGACGGCTTCGCTGCGTCCGGTGGCGGAGTTTTTTGTCAAATATCACCAAGGACAGTACACCGATGATCTGGGCCGGAAGTTTCTGGAGCAAGTGGGACAAGCCGCCCAAGTGCTGGAGCAAGCCGATCACCACGACCAGGCTCAACGCCTGCGCAACGCAGCCAATGACTTCCGAACCATTTTGGAAAGTCCCTTGGATCTGGACGACAATTTGCTGGGGATCATCTGGGAGCCGGTCTCCGCAGTACTGGAATCGTTGGTCCAGAAAGTCGCCCAACAAACCTCGGAAAACAAAACCGAAGCTCCTGCTGCCCAATCTCCCCGTGGCAAAGGCGAGCAGCACCGCGTGGTGCGTGTGCGCGAAGACTACCTGGATGAGTTCATGGAAGCGGTCTCCGAGCTGTTCATCACCTCGGAGCGCTACAAGGATGTGCAAAAGCGGATGAGCGAAGCCCAACAGTTGGAAGCCTTGGTGGATGAGCTTCGGGAAATCAACGCCACTTTTGCCCAACAAGCCAACGAACTGCAACAAAAAGTGCTCACCCTGCGCCGTATTCCGGCCAGGACTTTGTTGGCCAAGTTCCCCAAACTGGCCCGAACCGTAGCCACCCAATTGGGCAAAAAGGTCAAAGTCCACCTGGTTGGTGAAGACCTGCCCGTGGACAAACAGACCCTGGAGGCCCTCGATGCCCCCTTGACCCACATGGTCCGCAACGCGGTAGATCACGGCATCCAAGGGCCTGAGGAACGCAAGGCCCTCGGACTGACTGAACATGGCAACTTGTGGATTGAGATCCAACAGACGCCCAAGGAGGTGATTCTGGAAGTTCGGGACGACGGCCGAGGGATTGATCCGCAGCGACTGCGTCAAAAAGCGGTGGAGAAGGGGATTCTCAGCCCAACTCAGGCGGAAGCCCTCTCGGACCAAGAGGCCCAACGCCTGATCTTCCATCCTGGATTCTCCACCGCCGAACAGGTTTCCGAAGTCTCAGGACGCGGGGTGGGCATGGATGTGGTGTTGACCACGGTGCGTCAACGCGGGGGAGATATTCAGCTTCAGTCCGAAGTGGGCAAAGGGACCACTTTCCGCATCACCATCCCCATCCAACAAGGGGTGCTGGTCAAGGATGCCCTGATGGTTTCCTGGTCGGGACAGCCGTTTGCTCTGCCCTTTGAGCATGTGGTGGAGATCGCCGAGGTGGACCGAGAAGAGCTCATGCAAGTGCAGACTCAGCATGTAGTTCGCCTGCGAGGGCATGTCCACCCCGTGCGTCCCTTGGGAGCGATGTTGGGCATCCAGCCTACGGAACTCCGGAACCAGCAGCGAGTTCCGTTGGTGCTGGTCCGATCGCTCAAAGGGCATGTGTGTCTGGCCGTAGAGCGCATCCTGGGACATCGCCAAGTGGTGGTCAATCCCCTGGATGAGTTGTTTGCCCAGGTGCGTGGTGTGGCCGGAGTGACTCAATTGGGTGGAAACAAGCTGGCTCTGGTGCTAGGAGCCGAGGAAATCATTGACTTGGTGCTAAGAGGCACCTCCGTCCAGGCAGCCCAGGGTTAATTGGGACTGATTTTGAACGAGCCCACACTCTCCCGACCCAAAGGATTACGCACAAAGCGCCGATAGCACTGCACGCACAGGTCAAACCGAAACTGCCGGCAACAGGGCTCTTCTTCCTCGGGTTCCAGACCTTCCAGCAACTGGTCTAACTCGGCCAGGTGGTCCCGATCTTCCTCTAGCTCCTCCGGATAGATTTCCTCATTGCCAGGAAACACATCCATGTGGACCACATAGCGGCGCTCGTGCTCGCCGATAGTTCGCCGGCACAGATCACAACAATAACGAATCATTGCCGTCCCCCGCTTGGCAAGGGGAGCTGAAGTCCACCCTCCACAGCGTCCATCCTAACTTGCTCGTGCTGGCCAAGGCAAGTTGGGTTTTCACGCCTGCAAGCTACCACCCCAACCAGCGTCAAAGCAAAAACCAGCGCATTCGTCCACACGCTGCAAGCCAAACTCCAGCAAGCCTACAGCTTCAGTTGCGGGAGGCGGCAAGGCCTTTTCACTTTGGTACTTTCGCACCGGTTATGACTTCAGAGCTGGAGCGGGAACTCCCCGTGGCTCGCCCCTGGCTTTGGTGGGCGGAAAAGAACAAAATGAACTTTTGCCCTTGTGGCAACGGTTTGTCCTTGGCTTTTCTTCAGGAACGGCTATGGCACCGCGTGGCAAAATTGTGCTGCGAGGGGTGGAGGTGCACAACCTCCGCCAGGTGGATTTGGACCTGCCTTTGGGGCGTTTGATTGTCATCTGCGGACTCAGCGGAAGCGGGAAGACCTCTCTGGCCCTGGATACCCTTTATGCCGAAGGCCAACGCCGCTATCTGGAAACTTTTTCTGCTTATTCGCGCCAGTTTCTGGAGCAAGTGCAGCGCCCGGCGGCTTTACGCATCGAGGGCGTTCCCCCGTCGGTGGCTGTCTCCGGCCAAGGGCTGAGTCGCTCCAGTCGGGCCACGCTGGGCACACTGACCGAAGTGTTTGATCATCTACGGCTGGTGTTTGCCCGAGCCGGACAGTTGCACTGCCTGGGCTGTGGGCGGCTGGTGCAATACGATTCGCCCGAGTCTGTGGTGCGTTATTTGGATCAACTTCCTTCGGGCCGACGCTTCCTGGTGGCCTTTCCCGTGGAGGTTCCTGCAGAACAAAGCCCTCTGGAGCTAGCCGCCCGACTCCAGGGAGAGGGTTTTTTGCGTCTGGTGTGCCAAGATCGGCTGTTTTTGCTGGACGAACCGCAACAGCGTGAGGAGTTTGCTCGGCTCTGGGCTCAGGCGTCCAAGCAACACCCCCCCACGGTGGATGTCATCCTGGATCGTCTGGCCACAGGTCGCACCGAGCCGGGAAGGTTGCGTGAATCGTGCGAACAAGCGTTTAACCAAGGCGAGGGAGCGATGGTGCTTTATGTGCAGCACCAGCCTCAGGACCCTGCCGCTTGGGGCCCAGTGGTCCCGGTGGATGGCTCCTCCTGGATTCGCACCCTGTGGAGCAATCGGTTTCGTTGCGAATACTGTCGGCGCGACTATCCGGAGCCGGACCCCAGGTTGTTTAGCTTCAATAGTCCCTTGGGGGCCTGTCCGGAGTGCGAAGGGTTTGGCAACCACCTGGAGCTGGACGAAGACTTGATTGTGCCCGACCCGGATAAGTCCCTGGCCCAAGGTGCCATTGCTCCGTGGAACATGCCGGCTTATGTGGGCGAGCTTCCTCGGTGGCTCCGTCAGGCGGCGCGCATGGGAATCCGGACCGAGGTTCCTTATAAGCATCTTTCGGCCCAGGAAAAGCGGCTCGTTTGGGATGGCTTGCCAGAGAAGAACTTTTACGGCATCCGGGGGTTTTTCCGCTGGTTGGAGCGGAAGAAGTACAAGATGCATGTTCGGGTGTTTTTGGCCCGATGGCGCTCGGAGCGCCCTTGTCCCAGTTGCCAAGGTCGCCGCTTGCGCCCCGAGGCCCTGGCCTTTCAAATCCAAGGGCACAACATCGCCCAAGTGCACGCCATGACGGTGGACGAGGCTGCGGAGTTTTTCCACCACTGGGAACCCCCGCCGTGGCAACAGCAAGTGGTGCGCGTGCCGCTGGAGCAGGTGCGCAATCGGTTGCGATATTTGCAAGCGGTGGGGTTGGGCTATCTGACCCTGGATCGCCCGCTACGCACTCTCAGCGGCGGGGAAGCTCGCCGAGCTGCACTCACTTCCGCCTTGGGTTCCTCGCTGGTGAACATGCTTTATGTATTGGACGAGCCTTCCATTGGGCTCCACCCACGCGACACGCAACGGCTGCTGGAAGCCATCCTGCGACTTCGCAATCGGGGCAACACCGTCGTGGTGGTGGAACACGAAGAAGCCTTCCTGCGCCAAGCGGATTTGATCGTGGAGTTGGGACCTGGAGCGGGGCATCAAGGGGGGCAAGTGGTGTTTGTGGGCACCCCGGAACAAATCCAACAAGATCCCAAAAGCCTCACCGGCCAGTACTTGTCCGGCCGACGCTGTGTGCCGTTTCGGCAAAAACGCCGCACTCCCGAACACGGCTGGATCGAATTGGTGGGAGCCAGAGGGCACAACCTGAAAAACCTCACCGTGCGGTTTCCCTTGGGCGTGCTGTGTGTGGTCACCGGAGTGAGCGGCTCAGGAAAAAGCTCCTTGGTCCAACAGACTCTGTATCCGGCCGTGTGTCGGGAGCTGAAGCAGCCGGGGCCCAAACCCCTCCCCTATCAGACCGTTCGCGGAGCCACTCAAGTGGATGAGGTGATATTGGTGGATCAAGGTTCCCTGGGCCGCACCGGGCGAAGCAACCCGGTCACTTATGTCAAAGCCTGGGACGAGATTCGCCGCGTGTTTGCTTCTACCATGGCGGCTCAGGCCCGAGGGCTCACCCCCAGCCACTTCAGCTTCAATGTCCGCGGCGGACGCTGCGAAACATGCGACGGAGAAGGGCAAATCCAGGTGGACATGCAGTTCCTGGCCGATGTCTATATGACCTGTCCCGAGTGCGGCGGAAAACGCTTCCAGCCCCAAGTGCTGGAGGTCACCTATCGGGGAAAAAACATCAGCGATGTGCTGAACATGACGGTGCGGGAAGCGTTTTCCTTTTTCCGGGCTCACCCAAAGGTGCTGAAGAAACTTCGTGTGTTGGTGGAGGTGGGCTTGGACTACTTGCCATTGGGCCAGCCGCTTTCCACGCTCAGTGCTGGGGAAGCTCAACGACTTCGTCTGGCTGGGCTGCTGAGCACTTCGACCCGAGGACAGTGTCTTTTCCTCCTGGATGAGCCTACCACCGGACTCCACTTTGCCGATGTGACGCGACTGTTGGATTGTTTTGACGCCTTGGTGAGCCAGGGGCACAGTTTGATCGTGGTGGAGCACAACTTGCAGTTGATCGCGGCGGCCGATTATGTGATTGACTTGGGTCCGGGGGCTGCTCAACAGGGGGGGCAAGTGGTGGCCCAAGGCACTCCCGAGCAGGTCGCCGCTTGCAGGGAATCAGCCACAGGAGCTTTTCTGCGGCCCGTCTTGCAGCATTCCGCCGCATAGCAAATGCTGCCCTCGTATTTTGAGCTTTTTCAAAATCGGACAGGGGCATGGTTGGCGGGTTCAAAGCAAACTATTCTTTTTGGTTGAAGCTTAAGGAAAATCCTATATTATTTGGAATAGTCAGAAGGGCGGGGGATAATCGTTGCCAGGCGGCGAAAAGCTCTTGGGGAGGCCCAAAACCGATCCTAACACCACTGACTGCGGCCACTGCGACAGCAAGTACCATCTACTGAGTGCTACCAACGACATACCACTGACCGTAATCCTCACTGAGGTCAAGTAACATGGCGTGGGGTACTGTTTTATTGAATATCTCTTGGGTTGGCGGGTTGCTGGACGGCCGCGCGGTGTGGCAGCGGATAAAGGGTACGATTGTCAGACAACGCGGGAGAAGCTCTGAAGGTTGGACATGGAGAGCTCATTCCGCTATCCTAGCGTGTTTGCTGATTGTGTGGAGATACTGGTGTCCAGTCGGTGTTGTCTGCCGGTTCTTAGGAGAGTGTAGATATCATCTCCGTTTTATTGTGAGGCGATAATCTTGGCAATTTTTATTGGTTGTTTTACATTTTGGTAAATTTTTGTGATCGGCTTTAATTTTGCGTTATAATAATAGATGGAGTCTTGAATAAGATCTTCAAGAAGGTTAATAGAGAATAAGGCAAATCTGGTTTCTTCTAATGGACTTTCATTAATTGAAGACTGGTAAACCCCCTTTTTATGGTTGTAGTATGAATTTATAAGGTTAATTAATTTATTTATTTTTTCCTCTATTTCGCTCAATTCGTTTGATTCAATTTGGCGAGGAGGAATTTTGGTGTAGAGAAAATCAAGCGAGTAAGTTAGCATTGCGACATCTCTTAAGGGCAATTCTTTGTTTACATAGCTCAAAAGATAAACAAGCCATAACCTCATGTTTTTTTCTGGGATTCTGTTTAGATGATCTAATATAAAACAAACCTTGAAAAAACCTTCTAAAGACTTAGGAATGATTTTTACAAGCTTTTTCTCGTCGACTGCTCTTTGTAGTTCCTCAGATAGCTTATCTTCCCATATTGAAATAAGATGATGCTGAAATTCTAAAATCGTTATTTTGGCATCTATAATTTTAATAAGTTGCGGTAGATATCTGTCTTCTTTTAGTATTTTCTCAAGCTCCTTCTTTGGGACGCGATATGCTTTGCGGCTTCCCCAAGCATGTACTACATCAATCTCCCCGTGTTCTGCTATCCATTCGGGAGTAATAAAGGCGTACCTTGATGAACTTTTCAGAACAAAAAGAAAAATTCTGTCTTTGTAAGGAACTCTTGCATTTTTAGTTTTTTTTGCAACTTTTGAAATTTTAAAATCAAAAAATCGCAAGTCTTCTCTGTCGGCATATTGAAGCTCTACAAATAATGTCCCTTCCTCTTTTGTACGGACAACAAAATCAGGGTCTCTTGTTATTCTTCCTTCCCTTAAAAACCAAAGAAACTTGTCTGCTCCATGTTTCTGAACAGCTATATCCCTTGTTTTTAGTTCTTCTTTTAGTTTGTTCTCGAGCCATTCTTTTGTCTCCAACTCTTCTATTGCCTTCTTTTTCATATCTTTTCTATATTCAATATAGGTTCTTGCTTTTATATCACTTGACTGTGCATATACTAACCTTGCATCTTTTTTCTTGCTCATGTTTCACCTCATAGCAGCTTTCGCTGAAAATTTTTTATTTTTCTTATAGCCTCTTTGGCAAGTTCTGGATTTATTTCATATCCTATGCCGTTTCTTTTTAGATCTCTCGCTGCCACCAAGGCAGTTCCTGAGCCCAGAAAGGGATCAAGCACAGTTTCACCAACAAAGCTGTATGCCTTTATTAATCTATATGGTAATTCATAAGGAAACGGCGCAGGATGGTCTCTATTGTCACCACTTCCTTCTGGTTTCATTAACCATACATCTGACTTTTTAATTTCTATCCAAAATTCTTTTTCAAGCTTGGATGCTTCTTTTTGTTCTCTTGTTACATGTTCATATTTTTTGTGGTTCTTTGGTGACGGTTTCTCAAATTCTAATATGAATTCATGAGCATAATTTATAAGTATATTCCCAGGATATGGATATGTTCCAAAGTGTGCCCTTACTGAATTTGTCTTGTGCCATATAATTTCTCTCCTGAAAATAAAGCCAATGCTTTCGCAAATATCAATCGTTTTTCCGACGATGTTTAAGCTCTTAAAGCCATGTTTTGTTCTTATGGGCAGATTCATGATGTTTATAAATGCCTTCCGGCCGGGTTGCAAAACCCTGTATGCCTCTTTCCAAACCTTTTCTATCTCATTAATCCATTCGCCCAAGTCATGAATGTTCCCTAGGTCCCCCTTAATTGGATTTTTTGAATAGAGTTTGGCGTCGAAATAAGGCGGAGAGGTGATCACCAAATGAATTGAGTTGTCTCTTGCCTCTTTCATTTTTCTGGCATCTTTCACGTAAACAGTTTGTGTTGTTCCGTTGATTAGTATGGTATTTTTTCTTTTGATCGATATTTTTGACTCAGTAAATAAGGAAAACCTTGAGGCGCGAATGTGGCTTTCTATTTTTTTTACATCTCTTAAATTAAACCTATATTGACCACTTGCTGATATTGAACTCTTAAGCTTTCCAGATTTTGATAGGCTATGAACTTGTCTTACAGTAACTCCTAAATATTTTGCTACTTCTATTGCGGATAGATATGTTCTCTCTTTATAGTCATTCATTAATTTGCCTCCTGCTTTGTTTTTAGGGAGTTGAGTTGTACATTTTATTTTGTTTGTCATTTCATGACTGTTTGCGTTTTCTGTTTTTTGGCGTCCGTGAAGTTAGTTGTTTTGGGTTGTACCTCTGTTGCTGTTTTGGCCCCTTTTGTCTTTCCTGGATTATCGCAGCTTCCCGACCATATGATATGTAGCAAAGAAGAGCGAATGGTCAAGGTCCTTTTAAAAGAGTTTCTCTCTGGTTAGGTGCGAGTGGCCATTGTTTCGTTCTTTTTTCTCTTTTGTGTGCCCAAACAGTTGGAAGAACACTTTGAATGAGTTTGAGACAATCATTAAAAAGTTTCTGCGAGGGGATGCCAAATCAGTCTGAAGAATGATGTGGTTGGGTTTGCACCAGCTTTTGCCGGAGCTGAGCCAGGTGGGCTTCTAGCAGCACGGGAAAAGGCTCGGCGCGTTGGAGTTTTTTGACTGCTTGGGGCAAGCGGTTCAGATGGCCGAGGGTGCGCTGACGGATGCTCTCTGGTGGTTCGGGCACATGGCGCACCCGGCCCCCACTGAACACCGGCACCAGTAAGTCCCGGACGCGAACCCCTTTGCCCATCTCCGGCCGCGAGCCCTGCAACACTTGGGCTTGGTGAAGCGAAGGCTGGGGGGTTTGGCGCGGGTCGTAAATCAGATCGCACACCATGTGCGAGTCGCTTTCATAGCGTCGCACCTGTTGCACGCCGGGAAGGAGCGTTTTGGCCGGATCGTCGGAAACTTTGATCCGATAGTGCCACCGGCCTTGTTCGTCCTGGATGGCCGCTAGTTTGTAAACGCCGGTCAAAGCAGCGTCCGGAAATCCGGTGGAAAGCCGCGTGCCCACTCCCCAGATGTCAATCGGCGCCCCTTGGTCCCGAAGCTGGGCAATGCGGAACTCGTCCAGGTCGCCGCTGGCTACGATCCGCGTTTGGGTCAAACCGGCTTGGTCAAGTTCGGCTCGTGCCAGTTGGGCCAGTTGGGCCAGATCGCCGGAGTCCAGGCGCACGCCTTGAAGCTGGCCCCCCTGCCGCTGAAGCTCCTGGCCCACTTCTATCGCATGCCGGATCCCCTCGGTGGTGTGATAAGTGTCCACCAGCAAGATGGTGTTGCCCGGAAGCGCTTCCGCATAAGCCCGAAATGCCTGCAACTCGTCTTCAAAGGCCATGACCCAACTGTGGGCATGGGTTCCGCGTACCGGGATACCGAACAGTTTTCCGGCCAGCAGGTTACTGGTGGCGGCGCAGCCTCCGATGTAGGCTGCGCGGGCCGCTGTTATTCCGCCATCAGGTCCTTGGGCACGGCGCAAACCGAACTCCAAGATGGGTGCTCCTCCGGCGGCCAGATAACATCGCGCGGCCTTGGTGGCCACGAGGGTGGGAAAGTTAATCAGGTTCAGCAGGGGCGTTTCCAACAGTTGGCATTGAATCAGGGGACCTTGGACCCTCAAAAGCGGTTCTGGGGCGAACACTACTTCGCCCTCGGGCACTCCCCACACTTCGCACTCCAAACGCATCTGCTCCAGATAGCGGAGAAACTCCTGACAAAACAGCGGCCGCCCGTCGGCTCCCCGAACGGTGGCCAGATAGTCCAGGTCCTCCGTGGAGAAGCGAAACTGCTGCAGAAACTCCACCACCGCGTGCAGCCCACACGATACGACAAACTCTCCCCCAAAAGGAACATGACGAAAAAACAAATGGAACACCGCTTGGCGTGTGGCCATGCCGGTGCGCCAGTAGCCGTAGGCCATGGTCAGTTGATACAAGTCGGTCAGCAGGGCCAACCGGTCCTGATACAACCGACCCAAGTGCCCACTCACCGTGGCATCCTCCGTGGGAAAGCTAAGAGGAGGGAGCAGGAGCAGCCTTTTCTTCCGGAGCTGGAGCGTGGTGGGACTTCCCACCTCGGGGAGCAAACACCAACACCAGCACCGCTCCCACGATCACACTTGCCAACCCCACCAAAAACAGCCCTTGCAATTGTAAAGCTCGCCCGGCCAAAGCGGCTTCCAGGGAGCCGGTGAGGGTGTTGACTACCGGAGCACCTCCGAAGACCAAGGGCATCACATAAACGGGCTTTCCCCCGAAGTCAAAGGCCAGGATCACGCCCAAGGCTCCCAAGGCTCCCGCAGCTCCGGCCCCCAGCGACCAAAGCGTGCCTGAAACAGTCCAGCGCCCCACCGGCTCGGCACTGGCCAGCACGATGGCTCCCGGAATCAACACCGCCAGCAAGAAATACGCCACTCCCACGCACAAAAAGGGCCGCATGCGGCTTCCTTGCATGGCCCCCTGGCCCAAGTGAAGCACCGGACCATAAGCCCCCCAGCAAATCATGGTCATTAGCACCGTTAAGGTCACCGGCCAGAACTGGGCCGCGGTGGTCTGAGGCCCTCC
Source organism: Planctomycetota bacterium (assembly GCA_024279285.1). Lineage (GTDB taxonomy): Bacteria > Planctomycetota > Planctomycetia > Pirellulales > S012-138 > S012-138. Next base: position 2,913 of record JAJRRR010000133.1, on the reverse strand, counting down.
TCCGGTGGGTTTGTACACCAGCACCAGGGCGGCTCCGGCCACGACCAGCACCAGACCCAACAAAAACGGCCAGCGCACCTGCCGATAGGTTTTGCCCATCCACATGGTCAAAGCGGTGTTGACCACCGGAGCTCCTCCGAAGATCAGCGGCATGACATAGATGGGGTTTCCGCCAAAGTTGAAAGCCAGAATCACGCCCAAAGCGCCCAAGGCTCCCGCAGCTCCGGCAGCCAGGGAGTAGATCACCCCTCGGGTGTTCCACGGGCCTGGTTCTCCTCTCAGGGCCATCTTCACCAACGGCGCCACCACCGCGATGGCAAAGTAGGCCAGGCCCACGCAAATAAATGGCAACCAACGACTTGGCACCACGCGCCCTTGCACCTCTTGGCCCATTCCTACCTGACCGTGATGCAGCACCGGGCCATACACTCCCCAACTCACCACCGTCAACAGCACAAAGCTCAGCACCAACCAGAGTCTGGACATAACAGGATCCTTTGCTGCCTGGAACGAGGGGAGGCGGTTCCAGTTTACCCGGTGCATCGGGCAGGTCCAGGTTCCCTCCTTGGGGCCTTCAAGTTGCATTCCCCGGCAAAGGGACTAGCTTAGAGCCTGTGGCGTGCCCGAGTGTGGCAAAGAGCTTCCAGCTACGGGCAGCCTGCCACCTGGGAAAACCGGCAAAAGCCCTGGCCAAAGACGGCTTTGCCCACCCGAGGACCACGGGCGATCTTCTGGCCTTTGGGCTGGAAGCGACCGGCAAGGAGACACACGCCCCGGAGAAAGCAGCTTCGTCTCAAAACTCCTAGGAGGAAAGTGTCCATGCTCCGAAGCTTGGCATGGTTGTGGGTTTGGGGGAGCGTGTTGGGGTTGGTAGGAACCAGTTGGGCTCAGCATGCCCCTCAAAGTTCGGGGCAGCGACCCAATGTGTTGCTCATCATTGGGGATGATCAGGCTTGGGGGGATTTTGGTTTTATGGGTCATCGGCACATCCGCACTCCCCATCTGGACCGTCTGGCTGACCAAGGAGTGGTGTTCACCCGAGGCTATGTACCGACCAGCTTGTGCCGGCCCAGTTTGATGACGATTCTCACAGGGCTTTATCCCCACCAGCATCGCATCACGGGTAACGATCCGATCCGGGGCGTGCCTCGGGAAGTACTGTTGGAGAGCGTGCGTCGCTTGCCCACCCTGCCCCGGGTTTTAAGTCGTGCGGGCTATTTGTGCTTTCAGTCGGGCAAGTGGTGGGAGGGGAGTTGGCGTGAAGGGGGATTTACTCACGGCATGACCCACGGCGATCCCCAACGCGGCGGGCGCCACGGGGATTTGGGCTTGCGAATCGGACGCCAGGGGCTGGAGCCGATCTTCCGCTTTTTGCAAGAGTGCCAGCGACAGAAAAGGCCGTTTTTCGTCTGGTATGCTCCCTTTTTGCCCCATCGTCCCCATAACCCTCCCCAGCGGCTCCTGCGACACTACTTGTCTGTGGCACCCAGCGTGCATGAGGCACGCTATTGGGCCATGTGCCAGTGGTTTGATGAAACTTGTGGAGAATTGTTGAACTACCTGGAGCAACATCATCTGGCTGACAACACCTTGGTGGTGTTTGTGGTGGACAATGGTTGGATTCAGCATCCTGAGCGTTCGGGATATGCGGCCCGCAGCAAGCGCTCGCCCTACGAGGGGGGAGTGCGCACGCCGGTCGTTTTGCGTTGGCCCCGACGGTTCCGGCCCCGACGGGACGAGCAAACCCTGGTCAGCACCGTGGACCTGATGCCGACGATCCTCAGCGCCTGTGGGGTGGAAGTCCCTTCCGGGCTGCCAGGAGTGAACCTTTTGCCCGTGTGCCAGGGGGAGCCTTTGTCGCGGAGGTGTGTGTTTGGGGAAATCTTTCACCACGACATTGTGGACTTTTCCCGACCCCAGGCCAGCTTGCTTTATCGCTGGGTCATTTGCGACTCTTGGAAGCTAATACAGCCCCATGCGGTAGCTGCCCCGGTGGAGCTGTATGACTTGAGCCGAGATCCGCACGAGCGGGTGAATCTGGCTGATCGTCATCCCCAACAAGTGCGTAAGCTCCAACGAGCCTTGGACCAGTGGTGGTCGGTGCAGGAGAGCGTGGCCCAGTAAAGGAACTTCTGCGATGAAAAGGGCGTGGCCGGTAGTGTGTTGGGTTGTGTTGGGCTGGGGACTTGGGGGGCCGATGCCGGCCGGAGCCGAAGACCCCAGACCCAATGTGGTTATTATTCTGGCCGACGATCTAGGCTGGGCAGATGTGAGCTATCAAGGGGTGGCCCAAGACCTGCGCACTCCCCACATTGACCGCCTGGCCCGAGAAGGCGCCGTGATGCGCAACTTCTACGCCAACTCTCCCGTGTGCTCTCCCACCCGAGCCGCTCTGCTTACAGGATGCTATCCGGATCGGGTGGGCGTGCCCGGGGTGATCCGCACGCACGAGCAGAACAACTGGGGCTATCTGGACCCTCAAGTGGTGTTGTTGCCGGAGCTTTTGCGTCGGGCCGGATACACCACGGGGATCGTGGGCAAGTGGCATCTGGGCTTGCAAGCCCCGAACTTGCCCCATTTGCGCGGGTTTGAGTTCTCGCGGTCCTTCTGGGGCGACATGATGGACGACTACTGGACGCATCGGCGGCATGGGATCAATTATCTTTACGACCGAGAGCGGCAGATTGACCCTTCGGGACACGCCACCGACCTTTTCACCGCCTGGGCGGTGGAGTTTGTGCATCGGTGCGCGAAGCAGAAAAAACCGTTTTTCCTCTATCTGGCTTACAACGCTCCGCATGTTCCGCTGCACCCGCCTGAAAAGTGGCTCCAGCGAGTCCGCAAACGCCACCCGAAGATCAATCCCACCCGAGCCAAGCTGGTGGCCCTGATTGAGCACCTGGACTGGGGGGT
>JAJRRR010000013.1 GCA_024279285.1 Planctomycetota bacterium | reverse complement strand
ACTGAAGGGGAGCGTGGCGGGGCACTGGAAGTGGCCGATGAACACAATGGCCATCCGCAGAGTGAAAACGGCCCGCGGCTCCACATCGTTGAGCTGCACGAAGTGCGGTCCATCAACGAAGGGTTGCGCCAACTGGCCCAATTGGGCTTTGGCGTGCAGGACCTCATCCCTCAGCACCGCACCGGAGTGCAGGAACCGCGATTCAAGCTCCGCAAAGGCGACAACACCACGCCGCTGGAGGACCTGCGAGGGCTTCCGGCTGCCGTGCGCGCCGCAGGGGAAAAGGGGTTGCAAATCACCCGATTCAAAGGCTTGGGCGAAATGAACGCCGAAGAACTCCGCGAAACCACCCTCGATCCGGAAAATCGTACTCTCTGCCAGGTTACCATGGAAAGCGCCGGCGAAGCCGACGAACTGTTCCGCACGCTCATGGGCGAAAAAGTCGAACCCCGACGCGAGTTCATCGAAAAACACGCCCTGGATGTCACCAATCTGGATGTCTAGTCCGCCCTGGGGCAGATGGGCCAGAAAGATTTGCCTTCGGCCCCAGAAGTGGGGACAATCGTAGGGGCCCAATAGGGAAGGGGATTCCTCCTGGGACCTGGCCTGGGCAGTTGGGGGGGAAAACGGCTCTGACCCCATCTGCTCCCACTTCCTACCCAAGACCCAAGACCCCAAAAATGCTGGCACGGCTGCATACCTTTTCGCTGTTGGGGATAGAAGCCCTCCCGGTGGAGGTGGAAGTGGATGTTTCCGCCCCGGGTTTGCCCAAGACGGTGTTGGTGGGCTTGCCGGAAGCGGCGGTGCGCGAGAGCACGCATCGGGTGGAGCGAGCACTGGTCAACTCTGGCTACGAACGAGTGCAAGGGCGGGTGGTGATCAATCTGGCTCCAGCGGAGTTGCCCAAGCAAGCTGCCACCTTTGACCTGCCGATCACCTTGGGCATTCTCATGGCCAGTGGTCAGGTGCAACTGGAGCGTGCCACGGAGTATGCCATCGTGGGCGAACTGGCTTTGGACGGCAGCACCCGACCCGCCCGAGGAGTGCTTTCGATGGCCTTGGCCACCCGGGCCCAAGGACTGCGAGGGCTGATCGTGCCCGAAGGCAACGGCTCCGAAGCCGCCGTGGTGGAGGAGATCGAAGTGCTGGAAGTCGGCTCCCTGGCCCAAGCCATCGCTTTTCTCCAAGGGGAGCTGGAACTGGAACCGGTGCCTTCCCAGGTGGAGGAGTTGTTTGCTCGCTTGGGGCGGTATGAGGTGGACTTTTCGGATGTTCGGGGTCAGGAGATGGCCAAGCGGGCTCTGGTGCTGGCTGCCGCCGGCGCTCACAATGTGCTGATGATCGGCCCTCCCGGCTCGGGCAAAACCATGTTGGCCAAGCGCCTGCCCACGATCCTCCCGCCGCTTTCGCCGGAAGAAGCGTTGGAAACCACGCGCATTTACAGTGCCGTGGGGCTTTTGGATCGTGGGGTGCCGCTGGTGACCGTGCGTCCGTTTCGCAGTCCGCACCACACGATCAGCGAGGCCGGATTGGTGGGCGGAGGGTCGCACCCTTCCCCGGGCGAAATCTCCCTGGCCCACAACGGCGTGCTGTTTCTAGACGAGTTGCCGGAGTTCAATCGTCGCACGCTGGAAGTGTTGCGTCAGCCGTTGGAAGATCGTCAAGTGACCATTTCTCGGGCGCACGCGGCCACCACTTTCCCGGCCAACTTCATGCTGGTGGCGGCGATGAATCCTTGCCCTTGCGGGTGGCGCAACGACCCTCGCCGCAGTTGCCACTGTTCGGCCACGCAGGTGGAGCGTTATATGAGTCGGATCAGTGGACCGCTTTTGGACCGGATTGACATCCATGTGGAGGTGCCGGGCGTGCCTTACGAGGAGCTGTCCTCTCGGGCCCCAGGCACTCCCAGTGCGCAGATGCGCAAGGCGGTGCAGGAGGCGCGGGCCATCCAGGCCCAACGCTTCGCCGGAACCCGAACCCGATACAACGCCCAAATGACCGCCTCAGAAGTGCGTCGGTTTTGCCAGCTAGAGGAATCGGCTTCGCGGCTGTTGCGGAATGCGATGAACCAATTGGGGCTTTCGGCCCGAGCCCATGATAAAATCCTCCGCGTGGCCCGAACCATCGCCGATCTGGAAAACAGCCCCCATATCCAAGCGCCCCATTTGGCCGAAGCGATCAACTATCGGATTTTGGACCGGCAGTTTTGGGGCTAGGGTGGCCCCAGCCGCCCCCTCCTGGCGTGCGCAGCTCTAGCACATCCCCTGGACCCACTTGGACCTGAGCCAGCGGGGGGAGGCGTTGCAAGGAGCCGTCGGCCCGATGCAACAAGTTTTCTCCCAACGCCCCTGGCTCTCCCCCTTGCAGCCCATAGGGCGGATAAGGCCCGCGGCGTTGAGTGATCAAGGTGAGTGTGAGCGGTTTGAGGAACCGGAGCTTGCGTACCACGCCGTCTCCTCCCCGATGGCGCCCCGCTCCCCCGGAACCGCGACGAATGGAAAACTCCACCACTTGGACCGGATAGCGGCGCTCTAGCACTTCCACATCGGTCAGCCGGGTGTTGGTCATGTGGGTGTGGACGGCATCGGCCCCGGGTCCCTGGGGCGTGGCCCCGGCTCCGCCGCAGACGGTCTCGTAGTAGCCGAAACTTTCGTCTCCAAAAAGCAGGTTGTTCATCGTGCCTTGGCTGGCAGCGGCCAAGCCCAGGGCACCCAAGATCACATCCACCACGCGTTGGGAAGTTTCTACATTCCCTCCGGCCACGGCGGGGCTTTGGCCCGGATCGTCTGCCTCCGGAGGATTGAGCACTCCCGGGGGGACAATCAACCGCACCGGGGCCAACATCCCTTGGTTCATCGGCACATCCTCATCCAGCAAACAACGCAAGCAGTACAACACCGCAGCCGTCACAATGGCCGGATTGGCGTTCAAGTTGCCCGGATGCACCGGTCCCGTGCCGCTGAAGTCAAAGGTGGCTTCCTGACCCTGCACGGTGATCGCCAAACAAATGGGAGTGCCATCGTCCAGATGGTCGGTGAAGCGGTAGGTTCCGTCGGGCAGTTGGTCCAAAGCCTGCCGCACGCGAACCTCCGCAGCCCGTTGAATGTGCTCCATGTACTCCAGCACCATCTCCAGCCCGTACTGGCGAATCAGTTGCCAGAGCATTCGGGCCCCTTGGTGATTGGCAGCCACTTGGGCAGCCACATCGGCCAGGTTGTCGGCCACGGCTCGGGACGGATAGGGGGCTTCGCGCAACAGCTTCTCCAGCAGGTCAAAACGCTCCTTGCCCCGGTGGACGATTTTCAGGTTGCGTATTACCACCCCTTCCTGGCTCAAACAGGAAGAAAACGGCGGCATGGAGCCAGGACTGATTCCCCCGATTTCGGCATGGTGAGCCCGAGATGCCGTGAAAAACACCACTCGGCCTGTCCGCTCATCGTGCACCGGCGTCACCACCGTCAGGTCCGGCAAGTGCGACCCACCCCGGTAAGGATCGTTGGTCAGGAAGACATCTCCAGGCTGCATGTCCGGGTTGTCGCGCAGAATGGCTTGCACCGTTTGGCTCATCGCACCCAGGTGCACCGGAATATGAGGGGCATTTACCACCAAATGGCCCTGGGCGGTGAAGATGGCACAACTGTAGTCCAGGCGTTCCTTGACATTCACGCTGCTGGAGGTTTGCCGCAAGATGATGCCCATCTGTTGAGCAATCGCGGTGAAGCGGCGGTTGAAAACTTCCAGCAGCACGGGATCGGGATGTTTGGAGACCTGGGCAGCCGGAGCCTGGGAAGGCACGGAGGAGTCGGAAGTGGTGCGGCGACGCTGCATCCACAGGTCGCCATTGGACAACACTACGGCTTTCCAACCCGGGTCCACGACCACCGTGGAGGTGTCTTTGACCACCACCGCTGGCCCAAGCAAGCGATCCCCAGGGCGAAGCTCGGAGTAGCGGAACAACCGGGCCCGACGCCATCGCCCCCGGTAGTAGAACCGGTACTTGCGGCCTCGAGGGAAGCGTTTCGCCTCCGGCACTTTCACCCGAGGGGGCAAGGGAGCTAGTCGGCCGGTGGCTTCCACCCGCACGGCCACCACTTCCACTGGTTGCTGGGGACGGTCATAGCCGTAAAGCCGCTTGTGTTCCCGATGATAAGCCTGGTCCCAGGCCTCATCCGCCGGTTGGGGCAGTGTGAGGGTGCTTTCCAAACCCTGGTAGCGGAGGTCCATCCATCGGGTCACTTCCACCCGGTCCGGGGAAACCCCTTGGGCAAGGACTTCTTCGACCGCCTGCTGGGTCAGACGCTCCCACAGGGGTTCCAGTTCTTGGAGCAGTTGGGGGCCGTAGGTGCGATAGACCCCTTGGGTGCGATGGCGAACCACATCCGCCGTGCCTACCCCAACGGCACTGAGCACACCTTCCAGCCGTGGGATGAGAATGCGGCGAATTCCCAGCAATTGGGCCACCTGACAAGCATGTTGTCCGGCAGCTCCCCCAAAGGGGACCAAGGCATAGCGTCGCGGATCGTAGCCTCGGGCCAGACTCACCGCCCGAATCGCCTCGGCCATGTTCGTGTTGGCCACCTGCAAGAACCCTTCGCAGAGTTGCTCCAAAGTGCGGTGCTGTCCGGTGGCTTGCAGCACTTCTTGTTGAAGCTTTTGCAACTTGCGTCGCACGGCTTGGCGGTCCAAGGGAAAGGGAAACCATCGGGCCGGCACCCGACGCAGGAAGACATTCACATCGGTCAAGGCCAAGGGTCCTCCGGCACCGTAGCAAGCCGGACCGGGATCGGCTCCTGCGCTTTGAGGGCCGACCAGAAGTCGTGTGCCGTCAAACCGGCACAGCGAGCCTCCCCCAGCGGCCACCGTGTGGATGGCCAGCATGGGAGCCACGATCCTCACGCCAGCCTTTTGGGTTTCGTACTCCAGCTCCAGTTTTCCGTCCCAGCGGGAGACATCCGTGCTGGTGCCGCCCATGTCCAGCCCGATGATTCGCTTCAGACCCAAGGCTTGAGCCACTCGGGCAGCCCCGACCACTCCCCCCGCTGGTCCCGAAAGCACACTGTCCTTGCCCAAAAACGACTCCCTCCGCACCAGCCCCCCGGAAGAGGTCATCACCCGAAGCTCCCCTTGAGAGCCAAGCTGCTGCTGGATGCGGCCCAAGTACTCCCGAAGCACCGGCGAAAGATAAGCGTCCACCACCGTGGTATCGCCGCGGGAGACGAGCTTGATCAGCGGAGCCACACGGTGGCTGAGACTCACCTGGGCAAAGCCCAAGCGTTGGGCCACTCGTTGGACCAGAAGCTCATGCTCCGGATTGGCATAGGCGTGCAACAGGGCCACGGCCAAAGCTTCTATCCCTTGGCGGCGAAGCGGGGCCAGGGCCTTTTCCACCTGGTCTTCTTCCAGAGGTTGGAGCACTTGACCCTCGGGCCCCATGCGGCCTGGCAACTCCACCACTTGGCACACCAGCGGCTCAGGCTTGCGAATGGTCAGCTCAAACAGTCGGGGGCGGTTTTGATAGCCAATGTGCAACACATCGGCAAATCCTTGGGTGGTGACCAACGCGGTGCGGGCTCCAGATCGGGTTAAAAGGGCGTTGGTCCCTCGGGTGGTGCCCAGCTTCATTTCCAAAGGCGGGAGGGGCTCTCCGGGAGGGACTTGGGCCAGGTAGTGGGCGGCCAACACCGGGGCTTCCAGACCCCAGGAGAGTTGATAAAGCTGGCCCGGCTGAGGCCAAAACTGCTGATCTTCCAAAAAGAGCACCGCTTGATGTTGGTCGCGGACCCGAGTGCGGGCCACCACTTGTCCTTGGGCATCCAGCAGTTCGCACACGGCACCGTGGCAGAAACCGGGCGGATCGTCGGCTCGGGTAGGATCGCAAATCCGGCCCGCCGCTGATTCCGGTCCCACACGCCCACGAACCACTCCCGAGGAAAGCAACTTCCAATGCCGCCAACGGCCCTGGGGGTCCACGGCCACGCAGTCCGTGAAGGTCCCGCCCACATCTATCCAAAACTGCCACTTGTCCTGGCTCACCGCAGTGTCCTTGTTGGTGCAGAAGGGGAAGAATTATTGCTGGATTTGATCAATGGGCCAGCGCAGGGCAGCCGAAAAGCCGCCATCGACGAAGATCACCTGTCCGGTCAGGAACGCCGCAGCCGCAGAGGCTAAAAACACCGCCGTGCCGACCAGGTCTTCTGGTTGGCCTAGCCGACGCAGGGGAGTGTTGGGCACTCCCCAGTCTTGCATGCGTTTTTGGGCCCAAAGCTCTCGGGTCAGGTCGGTCAGGATGAACCCAGGGGCCAACGCATTCACCCGAACTCCCCGAGGACCCCACTCGGCCGCCAGCACACGCGTCATGTGAACCAGCCCCGCTTTGCTCATCGCATAAGGGGCCACATAGATCAACGGGGCGAAGTTGTTCAGCGAAGCAATGTTGATCTGGCATCCTTGTTCCCGTTGGAGCTGATGACGACCCACCTCCAGCGAAAAGAAAAACGCTCCCCGAAGGTTGATGTCCATCACGAAGTCGTAGTCTTCCGGGGTGAAGGTCTCGGCCGGTTTGCGTCGGTTCACGCCAGCGACATTGATCAGCGTGTCAATGCGACCGTAGCGTTGCAGGACCGCTTGCGTGGTTCGGCGGATAGCGTCCAGGTCGCGCACATCACACACTTCCCAATGGACAGGATTGTCAGGGGGAGAAATTTCCTGGGCAGTTTGGGCCAGTTGGTCCGGGTTGCGACTGGCGATGACCACGCGAGCTCCGCGTTGGGCAAACCCTTGAGCAATGGCACGCCCGATTCCTCGCGAGCCACCGGAAACCAACACCACTTGATCCTTCACGCTAAACAGCGGATCCTCGGCAAGCTGACTTGGTTGAGCCATCTTGAGTCCCTCACCATAAGAGCCGATTTCTGGTTCCACTGGCGGTCATTGTAAGCGGCTCACTGGACGGCTAGAACCACCGCCCAGCCTGCGGAAGTTCGGTAAGGCTGAATGGGTTGTAGGAACTGTAGGGGTGTCCCATTCGGCATCACTCCCCAAATAGGGGGCAGGCAAGGGTGTTTTTAGCCTATTTGCCCTAGCTTGTGGTCTAGGGTTCAAAAGGAACACCTGCCCATTTGGCCCCTGCCTTCCTGAAAAGCCTGCCCCGAGTTCTTCAGCGTGGTGGGAGCCATGCGGAACGGAAGATCGGACCCCAAACCATCCTTCCACCTTCGCGGGAAGGGGCAGAGATGAGCCAAACCTGGACCAACCCCGAGTACCTCCAACGCCTCTGTGGTGCCATTGGTCAGGCGGTCTCGCTGGCCTTGGCCGAAAAAAACCTGCAAGAACTGTTGCAGTCGGTGTTGAAATTGCTGATGGAACTGACCGACAGCCGGATGGGCTTCATCGGCGAAGTGCACACCGACGCTCAAGGCAAGCCCCGACTTCAAGCCCATGTGATTGACCCAGGCCCCTGGGCCTCCCAGGCTCAAGATCTCCTGAAGGAATATCGCCATCGAGGGCTGGTGTTTACCAACTTGGATTCGCTCTGGGGTAGCGTGTTGACCGAGCAACGCATGGTGTTGAGCAACCAGGTGGCTCAGGACCCTCGGGCCAAAGGCACCCCAGCAGGACACCCTCCGCTGGAAAACTTCCTGGGTGTGCCGTTCTTTCATCAAGAAGAAATGGTCGGAATGGTCGGATTGGCCAATCGGCCCGGCGGATACCACCCTGAAATGGTCAACCAACTCACCCCACTGCTCAACACCGCCGCATTGATCTTGCACCACTATCGTCAAGACCGACACGCCGAAACACTTCAACAGCAACTGCGCGAACAAGAAGACTTCTTCCGTCGGGTGACCGAAGCTTTGCAAGATGTGATTTGCTTGTGCGATGTGGAAGGTCGCCTTGTATATGTCAGCCCTTCGGTGCAAGCGATGCTGGGGTGGGAACCGGAAGAAGTGATCCGCCAGGGGGCGTTGGCCCTGGCCCACCCTGAAGACCGCCCCAGTCTGCAACGACTCCACGAACAAAATCTCCAAGGGAAATCGGCCCGAGTGCGCTGGCGCTGCCGGCACAAAGAGGGCCACTTTGTCTGGGTGGAGACGACGGCCACACCGGTGTTGGACTCCCAAGGCCAAGTCATCCAGGTGGCCAAATGCACGCGCGACATTACTCAGCAAAAACAACACGAACAACAACTCCGGGAAAGCCAACAGCGGCTCTCGGCGGTGATTGAATCGGCCATGGACGCCATTTACATCAAAGATCGCCAGGGGCGCTACATTCTGCTGAATCAGGCCGCCGCTCAACTGGCCGGTCGCACCAAAGAGGAGATGTTGGGCAAAACCGACGCGGAACTGTTTGGCCCCCGCCCCGGACGCCGTTCCCGCGAAACCGACCTGCATGTGATGCGCACCGGAGAGCCGATGATCTACGAACGCCCCATCCGCGGCGGGCGACGCGTGGTGCTGGTTTGCAAGACGCCCTATCGGGACTACGCGGGGCGCATCATTGGCACGGTGGGCATCTCGCGCGACATTACCCAACGCAAATTTGAGGAGCAGCTCCAACGCCTACGCAACGATGTGCTGCAAAAAATGGCCCAAGGAGAAGCCCTGGCCGATGTCCTGGAAGCATTGGCCCTGGGTGTGGAGCGACTTTTTCCGGAGCTTCGGGCCTGCATCATGCTGCTGGAGGAGTCGGGCAAACATTTGCGGTTTCTGGCTGGGCCGAGTTT
>JAJRRR010000132.1 GCA_024279285.1 Planctomycetota bacterium | reverse complement strand
GTTCCTCTAGCATGGAGGGGTTTGGTTATGGCTAGGCTTGCGAAGCAGGAGAGCGGGTCGTGGAAGGTGTATGTGGAACATCCGTATCGTGCGGGGAGCTATACCAGCATCACGCTGGGCAAACTTCCCAAGCGGGAGGCCGAGGGGCTAAGATACCGCATCGGTCAACTGGAAGCGTGCCGCAAAGCGGGCACCCCCTGGCCACCGGAGCTGGCCCGATGGGTGGGCCAGTTGCCCCCCAAGCTCCGCCGCAAGCTGGCTCGGTCAGGCTTGGTAGAGGTTCCGGGAGGGGTCACGCTCGGGCAGTTTCTTCAGGAGTACCTGGAAAGCCGGAAAAAAGACTTAAAGCCCGGCACTTTGTACCAATTGCAGTGTGTAGCTCATGAGCTTGTACAACACTGGGGGCCGGATCGGCTCTTGGAGCAGATCACTCCAGGGGATGTGGATGAGTTGAAACATGCCCTTTTTTCCCGTTTGAGCCCCAACACGGCGCGGCGCAGACTCGCACGCGCAAAGCAGTTTTTCACCTATGCCGTGAGGAAGAAACTGCTTTTGAGCAATCCGTTTGAGCATCTGCGCAACCTGACCGTCAAGCCCAACCTGGAGCGAGAGTACTATGTTTCGGTCCAAGAAATCCGGCAACTGCTTCCTTGCTTGCCGGATGCTCAGTGGCGAGCTTTGATCGTTGTTTATCGCTTTCAAGGGCTGCGGTATCAGGAAGCCCTGGACCTGCAATGGGAGCATGTGCTCTGGGACCAGAATATGCTGATCGTCCCCAGCCAGAAAACCCAACGGGAGGGGAAAGGGGTCCGCGTGATGCCGCTTTTTCCAGAAACGCAAGATGCGTTGGGAGAGCTTTGGGAGCAGGCTTCTGAGGGAGAGTCTTACCTGTTTCCCGACCTGCGTAAGCGTGGCCGGGAAAAAGCCCCTGGATGGAACCACAACCTTCGCCGTCCTTTGGAACTTTACATCCTCAGAGCAGGGCTTAAGCCTTGGCCCAAGCTGTTTCAGAACCTGCGCAGAAGTTGTGCCATTGACTTGGCCGAGCGGTTCCCTGCCCACGCGGTGACCCAGTGGTTGGGGCACACCCTGAAGGTGGCCCAAGAGCACTACTGGCGCGTTCGGCCAGAGCTGGTCCAACAAGCCACCCACTTTCGTCGCCTTCCCGCTTCTTCTGAGAGCCCCAACCACCCTCAGGAGCAAGTTGCCAAAAAAGGTGCGCTATTGGGTGCGCGCCCTGCTCGAAAGGCGGGGAAATCAGCAGACAAGCCGACCTAGGCTCCAGGGCCCAAGTCGGCTTGGTTCCAGAGGTTGCGCTTCCTAACTCCTTTATTCCCAAGCACTTAGCTACCCGGCCAGGACTCGAACCTGGACTAAGGGAACCAAAATCCCTTGTGCTACCATTACACCACCGGGTAACCACCCCTTGCGGGGAACAAAGGGGGTGTGTTGTTATTCAACAGGTTTTCCTTTGTCGGTGCAAGACCGCAAAGGAGAGTTGTTCCAATTCCATAGCCAAATCCACTTCCACCAAGCTGACTTGGGGAGGGACAGTGATAGTTACTGGGGCAAAGTTAAGGATCCCCTGGATGCCGGCTTCCACCAAGCGGTCGGCCACTTCTTGAGCGGCAGAGGCCGGAACAGCTAGGATTCCCAAGCGTATCTTATGGCTTCGCACCACTTCAGGCAAGCGTTCCAGGGGATAAACCTTCACTCCTCCCAGGGTCATGCCGACCTTGGCCGGGTCGTTGTCAAACGCTGCTTGGAACACAAACCCTTGCTGGGCAAAGCCTTTGTATCCCAAAAGGGCGGTTCCCAAGTTTCCCACTCCCACCAGGGCCACAGGCCATTGCTGATCGGTGCCCAGAATGCGACGGATGGCCGTGATGAGTTCCTCGCAGCGATAGCCGATCCCAGGATAGCCAAACTGGCCAAAATAGGCTAAGTCCTTGCGCACCTGGGCATCGGTGAAACCCAATCGTTGGCCAAGCTGGCTGGAGCTGATGGTTTGCACCCCTTGGCGCACCAAGTGTTGCAGCTCGCGCAGGTAGTAACTCAGCCGGTTGACCACCGCCTGGGGCACGGAGCCGAAGGAGGCTTGGGTGGGTTTGCGTTTGGAGTTGGAAGCCATGGCCAGCCGAGCCGAGTAGTCATAAGTTGCGATAGGCGCAAAAGAAAAGGGCTCTCCTTCCCCTGGCCAGGGTGCCCCGAGTGTAGTGCATGCTCCCGTATGGCTCAACCCCTTCTGTTACCCCTAGGGGCCCACTTGCCCTTGCTTCCCAGTTCCAAACTCGCTAATGCTTCTCCGGTTCCGGTGTGAAGAAAGAGGGGTCGTCATGTTTGGCATCCGCTGGCCCAAGATGGTCTTTATGGCCCTTTTGGGGGGTGTAGTTGCCCTGGGCTGTGTGCAGCGGCGGTTGATCGTTCGCTCCAATCCCCCGGGTGCCCGAGTCATCGTGGATGATACTTACGAGATGGGCATCACCCCGGTGGCCTTTAGCTACACTTACTATGGCACGCGGAAGATCAAGCTCATTCGGGACGGGTATGAGACGCTGACTGTGTATCAGTCCTTGCCGGCGCCGTGGTATCAGTGGCCGGTTTTGGATTTTATCACGGAGAATCTCATACCTTGGGAGATTCGGGACGAGCGGGTGGTGGAGTATCAACTGCGGCCTCAAGCAGTGGTGCCTACCGAGCAGCTTATTCGTCGGGCAGGAGAGCTTCGTCGTGTGGCGCACGGGGGGCAACTTCCGCCGGTTCGGCCCACTCAGACGCCAGCTTCCGGCTCCCCGGGGACTTCAGCTCCCCCGACTCCCCCTGCGCCAACTTCTCCACCAGCTCCGCAGCAGCCCAACCCTTACCTCCCCCCAGGTGGGTTTGTCCCACCGCCAGTGCCTGCTCCGCCAAGAAGTGCCCCTTAGGTCTTGATGGCTTACTCCTTCCTGTTTGCCGGTTCTGGGGCTACCAGCGGCAATTTTCCGTACTCTTTGGGCCCCGTAAGCAAGAACGCCAACAAGTCAGCAGTCTGCTCAGTGGTGAGTTTTTCCACAAAGTTGTTCGGCATGGGCGACAAGGGCAACTGCTGCATTTGTTCCACTTCGCTTGGGGCCACGCTGATCCGCTGGCCCTGGCTGTCCACCAGCGTGAGAACTGCTCCTTGCTGGGGGAGCAGCAGCCCTTGGAGCACTTGGCCTTGGGTGGTGACGATCTGGGTGAGTCGGAACGCTTGATCAACTCGGGCGCTTGGATCCAGGATGTCTTCGGCCAGGCGAAGCGGTCCCCGGGCAGCCACACCGTCCAAGTCGGGCCCGACCTTGGTTCCGCGAGTGCCAAACCGATGACATGCTTGGCAGTGTTTTTCAAACACTTTTTGTCCTTTCTGGGGATCGGCTTGGCCAGCCAGCACCCGTTGGACTCGTTGGGCCACCGCTTGGCGAAGCTTTTCGGAGGCGGTGGGCAAGTGAGCTGTGAGCTTTTCCGCTTGGGGCATCAGCCGCTGGGCCACCCGACGCAGCCCCCGAAGCACATGCAAGTCCTGGAGCACTCGGGCATTGATTCGCCCTTGTTGGACGGCTTGCACCAGGCGAGGTGCCCAACGCGAGTCCCAAGCCAGCGTCCGAGCACCCACTTGGGCCACCTTCAACGGGACAATTTCCATGGCTTCAAGCAGTGCTTGTCGGGCCGAGTGGTGGCTCAGGCTACCTAACAACTGGGCGGCCTTGGTTCGCAGCTCCAGAGGCTCTTGGCCGGAGCGAATCACCGAAACCAGCAGCTCGAGACTCTTTTCCCCACTCAGGGCGACCAGCGTTTCCAGGGCTTGGGCCCGAAGGGCCGGGGGATGCTTGGGGTTTTCGGCCCAGCTTCGCACCACCGCAGCCATGCCCGGTGGTCGCACCTGACGCAGAAAACCAAACGCCTGGTTGGTCCGGAACGGATCGCCACTTTGAAGAAGCTCCTGGGCGGTTTGAGCTGCCAGGTGTGCGAATCTCTCTGGCCACGGCTGTCCCCGACGCTGATAGGCTCCAGCAACCCGACGCAACAATTTCAAACGAGCCAGACTTTCCACCGCTTCCAATCGGGCCAGGAGTTCCTTTTCCCACTGCTTTAACTCTCCGGCGGGCAAGTGAGCGATGACATGGGCAAGCTGTTCCTCGGGCCAGCCGCTGGTGTCTTGGTGCTTCAAGCGGTGGAGCAGGAATCGGGCCGCTTGGGGGGTGGGCACGCCAAGGCTGAGCTTGGCCAGTTGTGCCTGGGTGGACCCGTCCTGAGGGAGTAGTTCTGCAAGCTGGGAATACGCTTGGGGCAAGAGCAACTGATTGCGCAGAGCAATTCGCACTGAGTGGATCAAAAACCGGTCCTCGGGATGGCTCCGTTGCCACAGAGCCCAAAGGGCCGGAATGTTTTCCAGCCGGGGGTGCCGTCCCAAGGCCACCGCAGCCAAGCGACGCACCACAGGCTGCCGGTCTTCCAAGGCCCGATGGACCAGTTTCAACACCGGAACCTCCCGGTCAGCCGCCTGGAAAGGCCATGAGCATTGGGCCAGAAGTTGCAACAGATGAGCACGCACCAGGGGCGAGGGATCCACTGCTGCTCGGGAAATCACCTCCGTTGGCACTCCGCCGGTGCGATGAAGCACCCAAAGGGCAAAAGCACGCTGTTGGCCGCTTGATGCTTGGGAGTTGTCAAACACCTGAAGCACGGCAGAACGCACTTCTTGCCGCTTCCGCAACACCAGCTCTTGCACACACAGGCGCACGAGCGTCAGGTTGGGATGTCCTAAGGCTTGCACCAGCCGGGCTGTTTCCCACTTGGTCAAGTCCGGAGGAGCAGGGGGCGGAGAACTGCCTTGGGGGGCGTAAACCACCCGCCACACGCGCCCCCGACGCCGGTCCCGACCCGGGTGGTCCAGCGGCACCTCGTAGTGCCCGATGATCCGGTTGTAAAAATCCGCGATGTACAACGCTCCATCCGGTCCTAGCTCCACATCCACCGGCCGGAACCAAGGATCTTCGCAGCTTACAAAGTCAGGCATTTCCACCGCTTGGTAGCTTGCTCCGCGACGCACCAGCCGGTCCCGATTCACTCGCCCCGTGACCGGATTGCCAATAAACAGATTGTCCCAGTACTGCTTGGGAAACTGCTCCGCAGCGTAGTAAGCCACTCCGGCGATGGCCGTGGAGCCGTGAGAATGGCGCATGATCTCAGGACCAAATCCCAGTCCGTCATGTGGACGACCAAAGCTGGGATAGTATGCCCCCGGCAGTAGCAAGTACGCGGGTCGGGAATGACAATCGGCCGAATAAAGCTGTCCCCAGCGGTCAAATGCTAACCCAAACGGATTCACCTGGCCAAAACTGTAGTGCTCCAAGCGAGTGCCGTTGGGGAGGAAACGAAAGGTGTTTCCCGAGTGCATCACAATTTCCGAATCGTCCTGCCCTCGCACCCGAGAGCGATTGGCAAACCCGTGGCACGCATACACCCACCCATCTACCCAATAAAGCAGGGAGTTTACCATCCCGTGCGTGTCACGATATTCAAAGCCGCTGAGAAGTTTTTTGCTGTGTTCGTATCGTCCATCGGCGTCTTGATCTTGGTACTGGTAAACAGCCGGGATGCTCCACAGCAGCAAGCGATCCTGCACGGGGGTGATCCCGATAGGAATGTTCAGCCCGGAAACAACACGCTCCACTTTTCGGAAGCTTCCGTCCCGGCGGAAGTGGATTCGGACCACGAAATCCCGACCTTTACCCGGCGGGGCTGCAAAAGGGTATTCCACCGTGCAGGTCACATACAACCGGCCTTGGCGGTCGAAGTTCAGGTTGATCGGCTTGGCGATTTCCGGTTCGGCTGCCACCAGTTGAATCCGAAATCCCGGCGGCAAGCAAAACCGCCGCTGCTGCTCCTGAGGTGCAAGGGGCCCCGTGGGAGCAATAAAGGCCGCATACGGATCCCCTTGCGCAAACAGGGCTTGCGAAACAATCACTCCCCAATTCCCAATCCAAAACAACCCCCACACTATTCCCTTGCGCACACTCACTGCACAACCCTTTCCACACCACGAACGGACTAGTCCTCACCTCCGAACAAGAGCGTCTTCTGATTGTAGTTGGCCTAGCCGAGTGCACCAACAACTTGCTCAGCAAGGCCCTATTGGGTCAGCCCCTGCAGCTCTCTCCCCCAAGATTAATGCATTTCCCAGGAAAAGACATAACTTGCTGAAACATTTGAACTTAGAGCACATGGAAATGAAAACTCTTTCCTGGCCTACGAAAAAACTTCCCAGTGGGTGTCAGAACTTGATCCCTCTTTTCGTTTTATTATTAGAAGCCTCTGGTGTCGGGGGGGCACTCGGCAACAGGAAAAAAGCAGGAGGCAACAGTGGAAAAAAGCATAAGCATACGAGTTGGAGTTACTGGGGCACGGTTACTATGACCACCGGAAGGTGTGTCAGGGTTTGTTTCTCAGGGGCGTTTTTACATCAGAAGTTGTCATGAGGGGTTGTCATGATGTACTAACCAACTCGCTAGTGCATGCAACAAACATGCCCTTACAACGCCCATGCCAGTGCCGGAATGAAAAGCAGTCCAACACAAGTGATTCTGATCAACAGGATGCCCCAAATGTGGCTGCCTCCACACTGATTGTTCTGCGTAGAACGAAAAATTCTCTGTCAGGCAATCTCATGTTACAAGAAGAAATCTTGAGAACTTTAGGGCCAAGTGCACTGTCTAAACGCTAGAAGCAAAGGAGCAAAACTGTGCAAGAGGGAGTGATTGTTGAGTTGCTGAGAAAAAGGAATATAGCCCTAGTGGGCTGGAAGGAAAAAATGCTTGCCCCGTGGAGAAAAGTTGCCTGTATCTTGGGACAAAACTATCGGACAGTGGAGCGGTTTCTGCAAATTGTACGAAAAAGCTTGTCTTCCGATCCGGCAAGAATCCATATCGAAGTTCCAAAAAATGTTGAACTGTTTGTCTGCCTATACAAGATCATAGACCTTCTCCAAGAGGTTGGAATCAATGCCCATGCTGATAGCAATCGCCGGACATTCATTGTAGACCCAGTTACAGATACCTTCAGAAGCTTTTTCGAAGGATGG
The DNA here is from genome assembly GCA_024279285.1 of Planctomycetota bacterium. Taxonomy (GTDB): domain Bacteria; phylum Planctomycetota; class Planctomycetia; order Pirellulales; family S012-138; genus S012-138. Next base: position 1,558 of record JAJRRR010000132.1, on the reverse strand, counting down.
TGGCTAGAACAGTACATCGTCTCTGTTGCAACCGAGGCAACTAAGCACTGGCCTCGGAAACCAGAGATGATTATTGGATCGCAATTGGAGAAGCAGGTGGGTGAAGAGACCCTGCGTGCGGAAGTTGATTTGTTGCTTGGAACCAGAGAGTACCTGTGCGTTATTGAATCAAAATCTGGAAGAGCCAAGGACTTGGAAGAACAAATTATTAAGCTAAGAAAGATATTGGGAGGCAAGAAAAGCCGTAAGCGCACATCCTGGATTGCTGTGATCCCGGAAATATCTCTAGATCGCATAAAGCTACTTAAGAATAATCTCAACTGCTGTGCAATAAAAATTGGAGATCTTAATGCAAAATGGCTAAGAGAAAAGCTGCAAAGAGCTCTTCCTCAATGATGAAAGAAGATTCTGATTGCAAGTTTGCGACATGATTAATTGTATGTCAATGCGAATCTTATTTAACTTTAGTAGTGCTTCTATTACCAAAGCGGATAGGGAAAGGAGGGGGCAACCACAGCTATGCTAGCAGATAGGATCCGTGACCTGGGAGTAGAAGTGAAATCTTTCAGGTGCGGCATCCCTAGAGAATGGATAGAGGTTGCACGATTTTTTGGAAAAAATTATGAAATATTGGCTGACTTTTTGCCCCGGTTGGCTGAAGCTGTTGTCCGTGATAGGAAGATAGGTAAGTGCAAAGCTTTTCTTCCCGAAAAAGGTGACGCTAACAAACTGGCCCCCGTGCTTGAAATGATGATAGATGTGATGCTTTCTATGAGAATCCGGGCTACCTTCGATGCTTCACGAAATGTATTTCTCATGAGAGATATTCCTAAGTGTTCTATATGTTTCTTCCAAGGAATTTGGTTAGAGTATTATGTTGCTCAAGAACTGGAGGCGATTGGAAATCGGCTCCCCGTTCCTATGGAGATAGTGGTAGGTGCTACCTTGAAAAGATCTATTCATGATGGAACCAGACGAGCATGGGCCAGGATCATAGAAGTAGATATCTTGTGCTGTGTAGATGATTGTATTTTCGCGATTGAATGTAAGACGGGAAAGTCTAGAATTAAAAATGAATTGAAGAAAAAAATGGATGTTCTTCCAGGTAACCAAGTGTGTTGGCTTGCGGTCACGCCAAGTTGTATGCCCAAAGGAGAAAAATTGGTAAAACGAAAAAATTACCATGTTCTTTCTATTGCAAATGTTTCTAGATGTACGCTTAGTAAATGGTTAACAAAATGCAGTTCGCTGCTCTGTTCTGTGTAAATTTGGTTCGCATATTAATTGGCTTGATTTCGCTTTTAATGCGGTACGGGTGATCAACTTAGAGCCTGTCCCGAAATTGCCTAAATGGCGAAAAAAGTACGACTCCGTTTTTCCACAAGACCAGCCACGGAAGGCGGAGTCGTAACCATGAGCAGGAAGCATTATCCCAGCGATCTGACCGACGAGCAATGGCAGAAGATTCGCCCCTTGTTGCCCAAACCGGCCCAACGCCCCCGAAACCCACCAATCCACGAGAAATCCTCGACGGGATCCTGTATGTGGTCCGGACCGG
>JAJRRR010000131.1 GCA_024279285.1 Planctomycetota bacterium | reverse complement strand
GGCTGGGGTAAGTCCTTTTTCTCCCGAAATGTCTTTGCAGGAACTTTTGGAAGCCAAGCGTCGCTTGGTGCAACGGCTGCCGGAGATACTTCCTCAGGAGGTGGTGTGCAACGAGCTGCTGATGCATATTTGCCGAGGGTTTGTGGCGGCCGATCCGGCTTGTCGATTCCCCAGTGCCGAGGCAGCCGATCTGTTGGACCAGGGAGCAGCCAGTTTTCAGCGCCAGTTGGTCAAAGGGGATCTGGCCAGCGAGTACGAGAACGAAATCCGGCTCTGGCTGGAGGAGTTGGACTGATCCTGGCGCCGATGTTCCCGAATCCCCAGGGCCAGCAAAAACATCAACCACACCGCCAGCAAAATCCCGCTTGCCACCAGCAACCACGGCCGAGGCCGAAGCGGTTTCCAGGTTCCAGAGGGATGAGGTGAGTTGGCGAGCGGGCTCATTAGCCGGATTGTCTTCGCGGCTGCACCGAAGAAGGCCAAGGCAACTGGAACCGCGGCGCGTAAGCAAACGCCGTTTCAAAGTCATAAACCCCTTCAAAATCCTCCCGGCGGTCCTCCGGGGTCTTTTGCATCAGACCGGCCCCAATGAGGTTATAGACCATCTCCCCAAAGTCCGAAGTGGAGTGAATGTTCCAGCATCGGAACACGCATCGGGCCATGTAGCCGAACTGCTCCAGGGCGTAGCGGCGGATGGCCTCACACAGTTCCTGGCCGGTCAGATGGCGTTGGGGGCGTTGGAGTTCTTCGGGATCGGCACCCGGGGTGGGTTCACTCAGGGCTTCCCGACCCCAGCCCAAGTGCTCCTGGGCATACTGCAATGCCTCAAAAATGAACAAATACGCCTGCAGCGGATAACGCCGATCCCGACGCACCAACTCCAACAACGCCCGGGTGGTCTGGTCAACCATAGCAACTGAACTTGGAACAGGTGTTTTGGCTCAGGCCACACACAACAAAGGCATCTATCACCTATAGCCGCCAGAGAAAAAAGTGTCAAACGGCCACCGCTTGCCAGACTTGAAACCCCCCTTGCTCCAGTGGGTCCGGCCTCCCCCGGACCGGCAATTGTGATTCCTGACTCAGCGCATACAATGCGCAATGCTGCAAGATGTCTTCCAGGGGAGCCGAAGGATGAAGGGCCCAAGCTGGTGGGTTTGGTGCATGGGGATGGGCATATGGGTGTTTGGCTCCCAGGCTGGGATGGCCTGGGCAAAGCAAGCCGAACCGATTTGGGCCAAGCAGGTCATCATTTACCGTGACGCCTGGGGGGTGGCTCATATCCAAGGCCCTTCGCTTCCGGCGGTGGTGTTCGGCTACGGCTATGTTCAGGCCGAAGACCACTTTCCGCTGCTGGAAGACCTGTACATGCTGGCCCTGGGTCGCTACAGCCAAGTGCATGGCCCACGGGGACTGAACTCCGATCTGTTGAATCGGGCATTTCGCGTGGTTCCGCTAGCCCAACGCGAATACCACGAACTGCCCCCGAAAGACAGACAAGTGGTGGATGCCTTCGTGGCCGGAATCAACTACTACCTGCAAACCCATCCCGAGGAACCCACCCCTTTCCTGAAACGCTTTGAGCCTTGGTTCCCCTTGGCTTTTAGTCGCCAGGTGGCGGTGGAGCTTTTGCATCGCTACAGCGACTTGCACCACAACTATGTGCTGCGTCGCAATCCGGCTCCGGCGACATTTGGGGGGTCCAACGCATGGGCCGTGGCTCCCCGACGCACGGCATCAGGCCGGGCTCTACTGGCGGCCATGCCTCATCAGCCCTTGTTCGGACTAGGCATGTTGTACGAAGTGCACCTGGTCTGCCAAGGGAAGTGGAACTTTTTTGGCGTGGGACTGTTGGGAGCCATGTTGCCCAGCATGGGCCACAACGAACATCTGGGCTGGGCCATGACCACCAACGAGCCGGATGTAGCCGACCTGTGGCGCGTGGTGTTTGATCATCCCCAGGACCCCTTACTTTATCGCTACGCCGAGGGCTACCGTCGGGCCGAAAGCTGGAAGGAGACCGTTCTGGTTCGCCAGGGCCGGCGGTTGCAATCCCGGCAGGTGGAGTTTCGCTCCACTTGCCACGGGCCCATCGTCAAGCAAGAAGGCCCTCGGACCTTCCTGGCCATGCGTATCGCAGGAGCCATGGACTCGCGCATCATGGCCCAAACCGTGGCCATGATTCGGGCACGGAATTGGGAGGAGTTTTACGCAGCACTGCGGCAGGGGCACTATCCGATTTTCAACTTCATTTATGCCGACCGCTGGGGGAACATCGCCTATGTGTACAACGGGCGTGTGCCCCGACGCTCCACCCAGTTCAATTGGCGACAAGCGTTGGACGGCAGCGATCCTCGTACCCAGTGGCAGGGGTTCCACTCCCTAGACGAGCTTCCCCAGGTGGTCAACCCTCCCAGCGGTTATGTGCAAAACTGCAACAACAGTCCGTTTTTCACCACCGAGGAAGGCAACCCCGATCCGAAGCAGTTTCCCAGCTATATGTTCCGCGATGCCCACTGGGACCTTCGCCGGGCCAAGCGAAGCCGGCAGATTTTGGGCCAGTTGAAACAGGCCACCTTTGAACAAATGTGCCGCTTGGTATTTGACACCAAGATGTATTGGGCTGCGGAAGCCCTGCCCCGATACAAAGAGGCTTTCCAGGAGCTTCAAAAAACGCATCCTCAGTTGGCCCGACGGGTCAAGCCCTTGCTGGAACATTTGCTTGAGTGGGACGGGCGCTGTACGGTGCAATCCACAGCGGCCACCTTGTGCGAGGCGTGGTATCGGCGGATGTACGGGCAAGGGTATCCGGGAGAGGTGCTCCTGCCTCGGTATGAGAGTCTGGAGGATCAGTTTCGGGCGTTGGTGGAGGCGGCGCGGGAGCTTCGGGCCAGTTATGGGAGCTGGAAGGTGCCTTGGGGTCAGGTGTTTCGGATTCAGCGTCCTGCTCAAGTGGTGCCGGACCTTTATGCCGTGCGTTTTGACGACCGTCGGTCCAGTCTGGCTTCTCCAGGGGTGCCAGGCCCCCTGGGGGCCATTTTCACGCACTACTACACACCGGTGCTCCCTTTGGGTTGGCTTTTGGGTCAACGGCGGCGTTATGCGGTGGTGGGAGCCAGCTACCTTGGGGTGTATGAGTTTGGTCCTCGGGTGCGTGGAGCCAGCTTGGTGCAGTTTGGCACCAGCGGTCGGCCCCAGTCTCCCCACTTCTTTGACCAGGCTCATCTGCTGGTCAAACGCCAGCTTAAGCCTGAGCTGTTTTACTGGTCGGATGTGGTTCGGGAGGCGCGTTGGGTCTATCGCCCAGGGGAGCGTTGGCGCAGGGTGGACTCCTCGGCGGCTCCTTCGGCCCCTTCCCCCACGGTCACGAAGGACACGGTTTTTTGAGCAGCACGGGCATGCACGAGTGGTCTGCGGTGGATGTGTTGGTCGTGGCTCCTCATCCGGATGACGCGGAGCTTGGGATGGGCGGCACCATTGCGGCTTTGGTGGCCCAGGGCTATCGGGTAGGCGTGCTGGACTTGACCAACGGCGAGCCGACCCCACGGGGCGACCCCCATACCCGAGCCCAAGAAACCCAACAAGCCACCCAAGTGCTGGGCTTGCACTGGCGAGGCAACTTGGGCTTGGTGAACCGCTCGCTGGTGGCGGACTTGGAATCGCGGCGCTTGGTGGCCGGAGCCTTGCGGCGGCTTACGCCCCGATGGGTGTTCGCCCCCTACTGGATAGACGCCCACCCGGACCACACCGCCGCCTGGCAACTGGTGGAGGAGGCGCGGTTTTGGGCCAAGCTGAGCAAAAGCGACTTGCCGGGCCAGCCCCATTATCCACAACGCATCTTTTACTACTTTTCCCTACATCTGCGTCGGGTGCCCGAGCCGCAGTTTGTGATGGACATCACTCCCTGGTGGCCGCAAAAACTCCAAGCCCTCCGCTGCTACCACAGCCAATTTGTGGCTCCCTATCCAGATGGAGAGTTTTTGCAAAAGGTGGAAACTCAAGCGCGCTATTGGGGACAACTCATCGGCACCCAATACGGCGAACCTTTTGCAGTGCGTGAGGTGCTGGGCCTGAGAAGCTGGGAAGGACTCTTGTAGCAGGCTCAAGAAGTTTGCGAGGAGGTTTGCTGCTCAGGAGGCTGGCCGGACGCAGTTCGGGCCTTGCGTAAAACGGCGCGAATCGCCTCCAAACGCTTGGCCAGTTCTTTCTCAAACCCTCGGGGGCGAGGATGGTAGTAGATGCGGTCCACGCCCAGGTAGTCTTGGGCCACGACCCCCTGGGGGTCCTGGTGGGCATACTGGTAGCCTTGGCCATGGCCCAGCCGCTTGGCTCCCGCGTAGTGACTGTCCCGAAGATGAACCGGCACCGGCAGAAGCCGCCCGGAGCGAACATCCGCCCGAGCCTGGGCAATGGCCTCCGTGGAAGCGTTGCTTTTGGGAGCGCAGGCCAGATAGGCGACCACTTGGGCCAGAATGAGTTGACACTCCGGCAGCCCTACAAACTCACACGCGTGCATCCCGGCCACCGCCAAGGGCAAAGCCTGAGGGTCGGCGTTGCCGATGTCTTCGCTGGCCAGAATGACTAGTCGCCGGGTGATAAACCGCACATCCTCCCCCCCTTCCAGCATCCAGGCCAGCCAGTACAAGGCGGCATCCGGGTCCGAGCCTCGGATGCTTTTGATCAACGCGCTGGCGGCATCGTAGTGGGCATCTCCCTGGCGGTCGTAAAGAACCGGTTTGCGTTGCAAGGACTCGTTGATCAACTCCACGGTCAAGGGCACCGGACGCTCTGAGGTGGAGAGCACCGCCACTTCCAGGGCCGACAATGCCCTCCGGGCATCCCCATCGCAAACTTCGGCCAGATGGTCCAAAGCCTTGGCATCCACCTGCACCGGAATGTGGCCCAGTCCCCGTTCGCGATCTGACAAGGCCCGATGGAGCAAAACCTTGATCTCCTCCGGACGAAGCGGCTGAAATTCAAACACATGACTTCGGCTCACCAACGCACTGGTGAGCACAAAAAACGGGTTCTGCGTCGTGGCTCCCAGCAAAATCAGTGTGCCTTCTTCCACATGGGGCAATAGCACATCTTGTTGGGCTTTGTTGAAGCGATGGATTTCGTCAATAAACAGCACGGTTCGCCTGCCCGAAAGGGCCAGCTCCTCCTGAGCCCGGTGGATGACTTCGCGCAGTTCTTTCACGCCGGCGACCACAGCGCTGAGTTGCACGAAGCGGCTTTGGGTGGTGGAGGCGATCAGTTGGGCCAGCGTGGTTTTTCCGGTACCGGGCGGCCCCCAGAAAACCATGGAGTGCAGGG